>NZ_JBHUEO010000004.1:0-244562 GCF_042680885.1 Siminovitchia sediminis
CTAAAATGTTGGTGTGGTAACTTACATTTTACTAGAAAGGGCGATTTTTTTGTATGCCTTTTTTAGAACTAAACAAAATAGGGCTGTCACAGAAAATCAGTTTTTACTGACTTTCTGGACAGCCCCGTTTGCTTTATTCTTTCACAAAGCGTAAAACAGGTTTCCTGGCTGCCTGGGTCTCATCCAGACGTTTAATAACTGTATTATACGGTGCTTCCTGAACAATTTCAGGAGTGTCTTCCGCTTCTTTGGCAATTTGAATCATGGCATCAATAAAACCATCCAAAGTTTCTTTTGATTCGGTTTCGGTTGGTTCAAACATCATACACTCTTCAACATTCAGCGGAAAATAGATGGTCGGCGGGTGATAGCCAAAATCCAGGAGCCGCTTGGCAATATCCAAAGTTCGGACACCGAGCTTTTTCTGGCGGCTTCCGCTCAATACGAATTCATGCTTGCAATGGGTGTCATACGGCAAATCATAATACGGCGCTAATTTTCTCATCATATAATTCGCATTCAACACCGCGTATTCCGTTACCGCTTTTAGACCATCGGCTCCCATTGACCGGATATACGTATATGCCCTCACATTAATGCCGAAATTTCCATAATATGGTTTTACTCTTCCAATTGAGTTAGGTCTGTCATAGTCAATGATATACTGGTCGTCTTTTTTTGTAATTACCGGCTTTGGCAAGAACGGGATCAGTTCCTTTTTCACCCCGACAGGCCCCGAACCGGGACCTCCTCCTCCGTGTGGCCCGGTAAATGTCTTATGGAGATTCAGATGGACCACATCAAATCCCATATCGCCGGGACGTGCCTTTGACATAACCGCATTCAGATTTGCTCCGTCGTAATACAACTTGCCGCCGGCACTATGAACAATTTCTGCCATTTCGAGAATTTGTTCTTCAAACAATCCGAGTGTATTCGGGTTTGTCAGCATTAAAGCGGCTGTATCAGGACCGACAAGCGACTTCAAATGTTCCAGGTCTACAAGCCCATCCTCGCCCGAACGGACTGTAACTGTTTCAAAACCTGCTACCGAAGCAGAAGCGGGGTTGGTTCCATGTGCAGAGTCAGGAACGATCACCTTTGTTCTTTCCGTATCACCGTTTCCTTCATGAAAGGCACGGATCATCATCAGTCCCGTCCACTCCCCATGAGCTCCTGCTGCTGTCTGCAAAGTAACCTCGTCCATGCCTGTTATTTCTTTTAAATGCTCCTGCAGATCATACATCAGTTCCAATGCACCCTGGACAGAAGAAACGGGCTGCAGCGGATGAATATGGGCAAATCCGGGATAACGAGCTACATTTTCATTGACTTTCGGGTTATATTTCATGGTACAGGAACCAAGTGGATAAAATCCTGAGTCAATTCCATGATTATGAGTGGACAACTCCGTATAATGCCTCATAATATCCAACTCCGAAACTTCAGGCAGATCTGCCTCTTCTTCCCTTACATAACCTAAGGGTAGGCATTCAGCCAAATCAACTTCAGGCACGTCAAGCTCCGGAAGACTGTAACCAATCCGGCCCGGCGTGGATTTTTCAAATATTAATGGCATAACCACTTCACTCATTGATGATCCCCCAATTCTGTAATCAATTGATCGATCTCCTCTTTTGTACGCAGCTCAGTAACGGCAACGAGCATATGATTTTCAAGTTCTGGATAATCCCGTCCCAAATCATATCCTCCAATAATGCCTTTTTTAATCAGACTCTCATTCACCTCATGAATGGGTTTATTCAGCTTTACAACAAATTCATTGAAATAGTATCCATCAAATGGAAGTTTGAATCCATTTTTCCTTAAGGCTTCTTTGGCGTAATGTGACTTTTGAATGTTTTGGCCCGCCATTTCTTTGACCCCTTTTTTCCCTAAAGCGGTCATTGCCACAGATGCTGCCAATGCATTTAATGCCTGATTTGAGCAAATATTAGATGTCGCTTTATCTCTGCGAATATGCTGCTCACGAGCCTGCAATGTCAAGACAAAGCCTCTTTTGCCATCCTCATCAACAGTTTGGCCAACCAGTCTTCCTGGCACTTTCCGCATTAACTTTTTCGTAACTGCAAAATATCCGCAATGCGGTCCACCAAACGATGCCGGAATTCCAAACGGCTGTGCCTCACCAACAACAATATCGGCACCCAGGCTGCCAGGGGAAGCCAATACGCCAAGAGCAAGCGGGTTGCTGGATACGACAAACTGACTTTTCATCTTATGAACAAGAGGCTCAATATCTTTCAATGGTTCAATTAAACCAAAAAAGTTCGGATATTGAACAATCACAGCCGCCACATCTTGATCGAGCTCGTCCTGTAAGGCATCTATATCAGTTATTCCGTTTTTAAAAGGAATTTCAATTACTTCAATATTTTGCCCTTTGGCATATGTCTTAAGGACAGCGCGGGATTCGGGATGTACGGTTTGAGAAACAAGTACTTTTTGCCTTTTTGTATGGCCTGCACTCAACATGGCAGCTTCAGCGAGAGAGGTTCCCCCATCATACATAGAGGAGTTTGCCACATCCATTCCTGTCAGCTCACAAATCATTGTCTGAAACTCAAAGATTGCCTGCAGTTCACCCTGTGAAATTTCTGGCTGATATGGGGTATAAGCTGTGTAAAATTCCGAACGTGAAATCACATGGTCAACAATAACCGGGATATAGTGATCATAAACTCCGGCTCCGAGAAAGCTTGTATATTGTTTCAAATCGGCGTTTTTTGCAGCCATTTGAGCAAGTTCCTTCATTAATGCTGATTCGGTCTTTGCGGGTTTAATTTGATACTCACCTTTAAATCGGACTTTTTCTGGAATATCAGAGAACAGTTCATCGATCGAATCTACTCCGATGGTCTTCAGCATTTCTTGCTGATCCTGTTCGGTCATAGGCAAATAACGATGTTTCATCATGTTTTTCTCCTCCATCCTACTTTTTTGGACGCTTATAAAACGGTGTCTGAATAATTTTCGCTTTCAGGCGCTTTTTGCGTACTTCTACTTCCACTTCGCTGCCTTCATGATTGTAATCGGATTTGATCAAGGCCCATCCGATATTTTTCTTTAATGTCGGGGATTGTGTTCCTGAAGTGATATAGCCAATTTCTTCATTACCTGAGAAAACCCGGTATCCGGTTCTCGGGATACCCCTGTCTATCATCTCAATTCCGGCAAGCTTGCGTTCCACGCCTTGCTCCTTTTGTTTCCTCAACGTTTCCTTGCCAATAAAATCTGCTTCTTTGTTCAGCTTGACTGCAAATCCCAACCCTGCTTCCAGCGGTGAAATTTCTGAAGAAAGCTCTTGTCCATATAAAGGAAGGCCCGCTTCAAACCGGAGGGTGTCCCTTGCCCCAAGTCCACAGGGAACCATGCCCTCTTCTTTACCTGCTTCCAGCAGTCTTTTCCATATTTTTACTGAATCAATCGCCTGGCAATATATTTCAAAGCCGTCTTCTCCTGTGTAGCCCGTTCGGGAAATAAGTGCTTTTGCTCCGTCAAGGTCAACATTCCGTTTAAATTTAAAGAACCTTATTTCACTTAAATCGGTATTCTCAGTAACTTTTTGGAGAATGTCTTGAGCTTTTGGACCCTGTATGGCAATTAATCCATACTGATCAGAAACGTTTTCGATGTTGACGTCTCCCGATGCATGTTCCTGCAGCCAGTCATAATCTTTTTCCGTGTTTGCAGCATTCACTACAAGAAAGTATTCTTCTTCACTGAACCTGTAGACGAGGAGATCATCAACCGTACCGCCATTCTCATAGCACATGGCTGTATACATCGCATCGCCGTCTTTTAATCTGGAAAAGTCGTTGGTCATCATTTTTTGCAAAAAAGACAGGCTATCCCTTCCTTTGATGACCATTTCACCCATATGGGAAACATCAAAAATACCCGCTTTGGTTCTTACTGCTTCATGCTCATCTTTAATGCCGGAAAATTGCACCGGCATGTCCCATCCTCCAAAGTCAATCGTCTTGGCACCGGACTCCTTGTACAATGGATGCAACGGAGTTTTCTTTAAATCGGCCATTGGTTTATCATCCTCCCTGATCATTTAGGTACAGCAAAAAGCAAATAAAAAAAGACAGAAAGGCCCCTTTACAAGGTCTCTCTGTCTTTGGCACCTGAAAGTTTGACCGGATTACCGGCTTTCCTCGTTGGTGGCTCCACATGTTGGAACACTCTCCAGAGCTGCGTCCGACAAGAGTCTTTTTGCCTGAGAGATTCGCAATAAATTGCTTGCTCCTTCGGCGCTGTATAAACAGTCTCTCCTCCAGTCTTCATTCGCCTATATTCTGTTAAAAGTTGGACATACTAATCTTATGTACGAAGAGTTCTTTCAATAGTATCGTATCATTCTTTTACATACTTTTCAAACACTTTCTTTGATCTTCAGTATATAAGGAGGCCTGTCATGTCCATACATATAAACTTTGATCAGGATTGGCTGCCCGGTTTTTTGGAACGCCACCAAAAAGATGGGCCGTGGTCGGACCAGCAGCTCTTCCATTTATCCCTATCAGCTCAAAAACACCTTCTTGTCCCAGATTTTGAGGGGCTGGTTGCTCCAAAACATTTGCCTGAACTGACTCTTTTGCCGCATCAATTGGAAACAGCAGCCCGGGTTATTGAAGAAATGAATGGAAAAGCCATTTTGGCAGATGAAGTCGGGTTGGGTAAAACGATCGAAGCAGGATTGATACTAAAAGAATATATGATTAGAGGCCTAGTTAAAAGAGCACTCATTCTCGTACCTGCATCCCTTGTCTCGCAGTGGACCTCTGAACTGAACTCCAAGTTTCATATACATGCCGTCCCTGCTGCCAAAAGTTATGTTTGGGAAAGGTATGACTGTATTGTGTCTTCTATTGATACTGCCAAAAGAAGCCCGCACAGAGAACTGATTGCAGACCAGTCCTTTGATCTGGTCATTATTGACGAGGCTCATAAGCTGAAAAACCATAAAACAAAAAACTATGAATTTGCTCAATCACTCAAAAAAAAGTTCTGCCTGCTGCTGACAGCAACACCTATCCAAAATAGAATTGAAGAAATTTTTTACCTTGTTTCTCTGTTAAAGCCCGGCCATCTTGGCAGCCATACAACCTTTGCAGAAAAATATAAGAAGAAAAAGCTGTCAGCGGCAGAAAATGAACATTTGAAAAACCTTGTCAATAAAGTGATGATCCGGAACAGGAGAGTTGATACAGGGATCGAATGGACGAAAAGACATGTCAAGACCATTCCCATAGACTTTAATGAAAAAGAAAGAGATTTGTATCAGGCAATCGACTTGCTGCGCCACTCGGAAGTACCGCTGCCGGCTTTTTCCATCATGACCCTTCAAAGGGAAGCTTGCAGCAGCAGGGAAGCGGTTTACTTTACTTTAAAAAACATGCTCCAAAAGCATAATGATCCATCTGAATCGTACAAGAATCAATTACAGAAGATTTTTCAGAAAGTAGATGCAGTTACACAAAATTCCAAGGCGGAAAAAGCTTTGGAATTAATTCAACAAATCAACGATAAAGTGATCATTTTCACTGAATACCGAGCAACACAACTTTATTTGCAATGGTTTTTACAGCAGCACGGTATTAAATCCGTTCCTTTTCGCGGAGGATTTAAAAGAAGCAAGAAAGATTGGATGAAAGAACTGTTTAAAAATCAAGTGCAGGTCCTCATCGCAACCGAAGCAGGCGGTGAAGGAATCAATCTCCAATTTTGCAGCCATGTGATTAATTATGACCTTCCCTGGAATCCCATGAGGCTGGAACAAAGAATTGGACGTGTCCACCGTCTGGGACAAGAAGAGGACGTCCATATATACAATTTTGCTGTCAAACATACCATCGAAGAGCATATTGTTAACTTACTGACGGATAAAATCAAACTGTTTGAGCGAGTAGTAGGTGAATTAGACGATATTTTGGCAAAATTGGACGGCGGTACCATCGAAGAACACATGATGGATATTTTCAAGACATCACGTTCCGAAGGAGAAGTAAAAGTAAAGATGACCAATCTGGCTGCCATGATTGAATTTGCAGACACATTAAGAAAGGATGACGCAAACCATGCTTCAGAAGGAAATTCATCAATATCTTGAACAATTTTTTCAAGCAGCCGGGTGTACGATCGCAGAAAACGGACCAGGCTATTTAACAATCCAACTAACAGTGGACATGGATAAAGAATTAATGAACCGCCCGTTTTACTGGACGTATTTGGAAAAAACGGGCGGGATACCCAATCCGATGAAAATTACCTTGATCACCGATCAAGAAATAGTCCCTCAAGATATTAAGGGGGAAGTCATCCATTTTGGTGCGCCAAGACTCCACCAGATTTTTGAGACCGCAAGAAAGCTTTCATCTTATATACGCCTATTTGAAAATCACCAAACGGCAGCTGTACAAAATGTCCCGCTGCACCCATGGCTGAATGTCAATATGAAAGTTTCCTACTGCTCTGATCGAAAAAAGGATGTTTTCAGATCTTTTGGACTGAATTTAATCAACGGGCAGCTGATCGAACCATTTGATGAGAAGATAAGCAAAATATCTCTAACACCGAGAATACCTGATTATAGCTTTACAATCTCCCCTATTATCATGCCTGCAAGCGGACTCAAAAGAATAGAAACTTTTTTAACAAAGGAAATACAAAGCCGGGCACATCCCTGGGCAGAGTCGGCCAGGAAAAGATGGGAAGAAGATTTACGGCTGCTGGATCATTTTTACGAAAGTGAAGTTGAAAAGCCTGACACTTATTGGATTGAGAAAAAAGCTTTGGAAGACCAGTATAAGCCATCCGTTCAAGTTGATATTATAAACGGCGGGCTTTACTATTTGAAATCTGTCCCTGCATAGCAGCCGGTTTATTTTCGATTCCTTTTATTTACCAAGATCATCAGTGCGTACGGAATTAAGCCAAACCATCGGTGAAGGAACGGATCCTTGCTTTCTTTTCGTTCCTTTTTCTTTTCTCTCCGTTCAGATTTTGGCGTTTCCAACCGTTGAATCAATTGTTCAGCTACATACTTTACATAATCATTTGTTGACATATCTTCACATCCTTGATAAAAGTATGGCCAAGAGCCGTTGAGTTCAATCATGGATCAAGGTCCAGGCGGATGATTCTTTGAAGAATGTCCGGATTCTTCTTCCTGGTTTGCCTCTGTTTTTCCAGTCTCTCTGCCGGGGCTTTCATTGATATTTACATTGGGGCCTTCCTTGAGCTTCTGTTGAATTTCTCTTTCATAATATTGCCGAATTTCGTAAGTAAATTGGTTTTGAGAAACATAAACAATCGCCGCCTGTGCAGCAATAAACATTGCGATCAGCACGAGGATCAGCGTAATGGGAAAAACAGACCCCTGTTCATTCAATCTATGTCCCCTCCTCTATCGGCGGTGAACGAAATCTCGCCTCATCGGTCTTTCCATTCATAAATTCAACCTCAATGACAAACATGGGAAATTCTTCGCGGACTGAAAATCTTCTTACATTCTGCAGTACAATTTCTTGTCCTTTATCGTCAACTTGTCTTCGGATATTACGTTGAAATCGCTCATATTTTATGATCGAGTGATTTTTTGTTAAGTACATTCTTTCCGGGCGCAGAAAAATGGTATCCGCTGTTTCAAGCTCTTTGCGAAGTTGAATGAGAAAAGTATTCCACTCAAAATCTCCCTCTACAGACAATGCCCGGTCTATGGAGAAAAACCAGTAGTATAACAGGGGCAAAAGGGAAAGGATCACCGAAACGATAAATATTGAAAATATTGTTTCCAAAAGAGTGAATCCTGACCGGTTACTCCACACAATGTGATTTTTCTTCATATTGAGCACACACGATCCAATCTCCTTTTTGAGTTTTTTCCATGATAATTGTAAATTCGGTTTGCAGCCAAGTTAGTTTGTCACTCCCCAGTGCTTCAAGGTCTTGAAGCTTTTCCGTTTGCTCATACATCAGACGGTAAGCATTCATTTCCTTTTTGCTCTCATTTATTTGGTGAAGCATATTGGACATCAGCGGAAAAAAAGTCGCTGCAACCATGAGCACCAGGCCGAAGGATACGATTCCTTCCAAGAAGGTAAACCCTTTTTCATTCCTTAACAATAAACCTTCCCCTTCCAATATGAAAAGCCAGTTCTAGAGGCTGATCATGTACAGTAAACTGGACATTTCCAAAATGATTGACTGTGCCATCCGGAGTAATGGATAATTGAAGCCTGTATAAAGTTCCTCCGGTCAAACGAACAGAAGGGTGTAACTTTCTTGCGAACAACAAACCGCCGGATTCCCCTTTTGCTGTGTATTGTTGTTCTGAAAGTGAAAAGGCTATGATAACCCTGTCTTCTCTGTTCATGGCATGGGCATGAGCATGGTATAAATCATTCTCCAGCTGCGAAATGAACATTTTTTTCTGAACCCATCCCATTACGGGGTGTAAAGTGATCACACCAAATAAAAGGACCATGGATACAATCGAGAGGACAATTAAAGTTTCCAATAATGTAAAGCCTGTCCCCGAACGGACAACTTTTAGAGCGGACATTGATATTCTCCTATTCCACTTTTCCGGTTGTTGAATTAATGGATAATTCATAACCGTTCGGACAGACAAGTTCCCTGTCTTTTCCCAGGTAATCTTCTGTCTTCAGGTCATTCAATGTAGGAATAGCATTGTTATCAATCCTGTATGCCTCTACCTGGCTTTGAACCATCTGCTTTAACCCTTCGCACCCTTTATCGTTAATTTTACTGCTATGACTTGTAATATTGGGCAAAGCAATCAGGAGCAATACAGTAATGACCAGCAGCACTACCATCATTTCCATCAGTGTAAAACCTTTTTCATTATGGATCCATAAGCGTTTCATTCGGATATCTCCTTTCATATTGAATCAATCACTTGAAACATGGGAAGAAAAATGGATAAGTAAATAGCAATGACAACGAACCCAATGATCACGAAAAGAGCCGGCTGGACCATTAAAAATACTTTTGTGATTTTTTCTTCAAGCCGCTGCAGGCAAAATTGACTGTAAAACATCAGTTCTCCGTCCAGCTTTCCGTTTTTTTCACCATGTGCAATCACCACTATCAGCTCTTCCTCTACAAATCCCAGATGTGAAACCGCTTCTGAGAATGTATAGCCTAATGTAAGGAATTCTTTTATTTCTGCTGCAGACTCCTTCATTAAAGGGTGAAGCTCCTGCTTGCGCATGATGTAAACGATTTCACTGACAGAAAATCCGCTCGACAGTAAAAAGCTCCATTCTCTGGCGAGAAAAATAGTTTGATACAGTTTGTAATACGTCCCGGCAATTGGTATTCCGGAGTAGAACAATGCTCTTTCCAAGGCGGATTTTCTATATAAATATCTTGAAAGAAAAACACCGCCTGCCAGGGCAGCCATAACAATGACAATGGAATAAAGCGGAAGAGTTTGCATCATATGAAGAAATAATCTGAGCAGGATGGCTGGCTGGTAGCCCATGGAGTGATAAAACATTTGAAATCGAGGAAGCAGAAGTGTTTGCAGCAGAATGCTTACGGTCAATAAAGCAACAAGCAGCATAACGGGATATTGTAAGAGCCGGATCATTTTTTTTCGCTGCTCTGCCTTTTTCAGGACATATTCACCTGATTGTTTCAGCGCCGAATCAAGAAAGCCGTGCTTTTCTGCCAAATATAGCTGTGTACATATCTGATGGTCAAACCCTTCCTGATAAAACACTTCGTAGATCGGCTGGCCTGACTGCAGGTTGTATGTCATGGAATGAAACATGTTGATATGCTTTTCATTGGTTCGACCTAAAAAATCCAATGATTCTCCCATAGTAAATCCTTTGTAAAGCATATCACTAATTCTTTGTAATATAAGTCCCTGATCTTTTAATGTGAGGTTCGTCATCGGCTTGAAGAATCCAGCGGCGATATTCCTCAGCAGAGATATATCCAAGTGCAATCCCCTTTCTAATCAATCTTCTTAAAGAGCTGGCATGATCACCCTGCTGCCGTCTTTCTGCAGTCTGAGCCTTTTGGATAGCGTATTCCAGGCGTGTCCCATTCAATATCTCCAATACTGCTGCCCGTTTAATCGAACGTGGCATTTGGCAAAAGGAAGAACATTGGTCTCCACAAAAAGGACATATTAATGTGACAAGCCTTTGGGCGGTAATGCCAATCAAGGTTTGTTCAATTTCCACTCCCTGAATGCCAAACTCCAATAATCTGTAAATTGCTCCTTCTGCATTACGGGTATGCATACTCGTTAGAACAAGATGACCTGTCATTGCAGCCCGCACTGCAATTTCAGCTGTCTCGGCATCCCTAATCTCCCCCACGAAAATAATATCCGGATCATGGCGTAATACCGCTTTTAATCCGGTTTGATACGTAATCCCCGCTTTTTCATTCACTTGCATCTGGACAAATAAATCACTTTCTCTTTCCACCGGATCTTCCAGCGTAATAATATTACGATTCATACAGGACGCCCAATGCTCGATTAATGAATAAATGGTAGTGGTCTTACCAGATCCGGTTGGTCCGGTAAAGATGATCATTCCGTTGGAATGGTACATGAGCGAGGATAGCTTGAGTATACTTTCAGGGAACAGGGAAATTCTTTCATGGGAAAAGTTTGATTTTTGCGGGATCATTCGGATAACAAGACTTTCTTTAGAAAGCGTGGATGGCAAGGTAGATATTCGGAGCGCAACCGGCTTATTACAGCAATGTGTTTGCCAGGAGCCGCTCTGAGGCTTTCTTTTTTCTCCAATATCCATGGCAGCCATGAATTTCAGGTGTGAAATCAGCCGTTCTCCTGCAAGAGGAGGAAGAATCTTAAAGTGAGACAACTGTCCGTAAAGACGGAATTTGATGAGGTAATCCTGTTTGCGGGGAATAATGTGAATATCAGATGCATTCATCTGTACTGCACGGGTGATCAGCCGGTCTGCAGTCTGTTCAATGGTCATATCACATACAACACCACCTTTATTTTTCTTACATAACCATATTCGACAAGCTTCTGCATTTTCCTGCTCATATACAAAATATTTTTAAATGGGCATAGAAAGGGTATGATATTGAATGACCCCTTCAAGTTTTATCACGCATTCGACACAAACGGGATCTCTAATATATTTACATTTTTGCCGCTTATCCTATATAATAAGTACTTGATGGAACACATGCATCAAAGGAGGGATTCTTTATGGCTCGCATGTACAGAGTAATGGGTTTTTGGACTGCAATCTTTACTGTTATGTTTTACCTTGGTGGAATGGATAAAACCGCTTTACTTTTCCTAGGCCAGACAGGATTTTTCGTGCTGCTCGGCTACTTAAACCTTACAGAACGTATGTATATGTATGTATTTGGCGCATATTTGACTGTGTTCTTTGCTGGCTATACATACTACACTTTGTTCCTCATGCCGCCGGGTGGAGGGCTGTCCTAAAAATGCAACAAAAAAGCTTCCGCGAAGACCGGAAGCTTTTTTCGTTTTAAATCATACTGGTTATACGTAAGGATTGCTCTCTATCTCATTTCCAATGGTTGTTGAAAATCCATGACCCGGCAAGACAACTGTATGTTCAGGCAGCACAAACAGCTTGTGATGAATGCTTTGAATCAGTGTATCATGGTCACCGCCCAATAAATCAGTCCTGCCAATGCCTCCGTTAAATAAAGCATCTCCTGATAATACAGTGTCCATGCTTTTGAAGTAGTAAGAAACACTTCCTGGAGAATGCCCCGGTGTTTCGAATATCTCCATTTCAAAAGGACCGATTGTAAGTTTACCTTCTTCCTGGATATGATGATCTGCCGGACTGCCGGAAACCGGTGCCATCGGATGACGGGCAGAGCCGTTTAATGCGGGATCCATCAGCCATTCTCTTTCTTCTTGGTGGATGTAAACAGGTATATCCCATCGTTTCCGCACATCTTCTACTGCACCGATATGATCAAAATGGGCATGGGTTAATAATACGGCCAATGGCTGAAACCCTTCCCCCTCTATGTAGTCAATTAAACGAACATTTTCCCCTCCAGGATCAAATACGAGGCACTGTTTTTCTTCATTAAAAAACAGGTAGCAATTGGTTTGCAGGGGACCGAGTGGAATTTGTTTCCATTCCATAAGCATACTCCTTTCCAATTTTCTTATATACAGTGTACCTCAATTGGATGAACCATTCGATTAAAAGCACTCTATAAGGGTAAACTAGTCATGAGTCAAAGAAGTGTCACTTTTGAAACTCGACAAACAGCTGAAAAAGCTATAAAATATGTTAGAGCCATTCATTTTGTATACATAGTTTTATTGATTCCTTAATAACTATTGGAAGGGAGATATTAATACATGGGTACAGTCATCATTTTTAGTTTGGTCGCCATCTTGGCCATCTTTGCTTTCTTAAGATCATTTAAACAAAGAAATTTTCTCGGAATCATTTTTTCATTTGGCACACTAGCTGTATTCGGATTTTTCTCCGTGATGACGTTAATTAATTCGGGCTTTCCTGAATAACCAAGTCAACTAAAGAAGCTGTCCAGGCTTATACTGCCTGTGACAGCTTCTTTTTTAACTTTAGAATAAAATCTCCGCCTGCCTGGGAAGGTTATTTATTTATATATTCAACGGACTCATAAAATCGCAGCAAGTCACCGTAAATAATTTTATCCGAATACTCAAGCTCTTTGCGGGCTTTTTCTTTAAAGGGGTCACAAAATGCGGGATCGGTTGATTCCCTGGTCTCTTTGGCATAGCATGTATGATCTGCGTATACATAATCTTTTAAAATAAATCGTCCGTCCCGCAGAACGACAAAGTCATTGTGCTCCTCAGAAAACAGGTCCTCCCCAAACTGAATCGAATTCTTTGTATCAACCCCGAGCAAATGTAGAATCGTTGGTTTCAGGTCAATTTGTCCGCTGACCTTAGAAAGCACTTCTCCATTCCCTTTATCTGTAACTCCCGGAATATGAACGATGAGAGGGACCCTTTGAAGCTGCGTGCTTACATAAGGAGTAACATCCTCTCCCAAGTACTGTGCCATGGCTTCATTATGGTTTTCAGAAATTCCATAGTGGTCGCCATACAGGATGATGATGGAATCATCATACAGCCCTTCATCTTTTAATTTTTGGAAAAATATTTTGACTGCTTCGTCCATATATCTGACTGTCTGAAAATAACGATTCAGCGTACCGCTTTTAGAATCATACTCTGAAATGTATTGATCCTCTTCATCCAGCCTAAATGGGTGATGATTGGTCAAGGTGATCATTTTTGTATAAAAAGGCTTTGGCATTTCTTTCATTAAATCTACGGATTGTTCAAAGAAATGGATATCCTTCATCCCCCATCCAACAGAATTGTCCGGGGTAATATGATAATCAGCCGCTGAATAAAACCGGTCATAGCCAATGGACTGATACATAACATCCCGATTCCAAAAACTTTTATTATTGGCATGCATGGCGGAAGTATAATATCCTTGTTCAGACAGATTCTGAGCGAGTGAATCCAGCTCGTTTCCGGCATGCGTGAAGAATACGGAGCCCCTGCTTAATGGATACAGGGAATTTTCAACTAAAAATTCTGAGTCAGATGTTTTTCCCTGGCCTGTTTGGTGATAAAATTGATCAAAATAATAGCTGTCTCCTATTAAATCATTTAAAAAAGGAGTGATTTCTTCACCGTATACATCATTTTGGATAACAAAGCTCTGTAAAGATTCCAAGGTTACTAAGATTACGTTTTTATCTTTTGCCATGCCGAAAAAATCTGGATCGGGTTTGACATAATTGGCACTGACATAATTATCGATATCCACCAATTCGCTTCCATCTGCCATAGCGCGCTGTGCAGATGATTTCGATTGAAGGAAAATATCATAGATATGATAATGATATGTACCTAAGTTTTTCACAAGCATCTCTCTGTCAAAAGTCCTGGTCAACAGTTGCGGCCGTTCTGTCTCAGCCAGCCCGATATTAAAGAATAGCAGTGCTGCTGCAACAAGGAAATAAGCACGTCGGTGCATTTTTTTAACAGGCACAAAGTCACTGGTCCTGCGCTTTTGTTTAAAAAAAATAATCAAGAGCAAAATATCGATGAAATAAGCCCCGTCATACCAATGGATTTCCGTTAAAGCACTGTCTCCCAAGTCTGAGAAATTGCTAGTCTGGAACAATACAGGCAATGTGATGAAATCAGTAAAAAACCTGTAGAAAACAACATTCGCATATAAGACAATTCCCAGCAAAAGACTTGTAAAGAGTACATAACGGTTCCTGCTTTTTTCCCCGGTAAAATAAAAGGCGAGGCCGAAAGCAAACAGCAGAAAGCTAAGCGGGTTGATGAAAAGAATTAATTCCTGCATAAGACTTTCAATTTTTATTTGAAAGCTTGCTTTATAAACTACATAGGTTTTGATCCATAACAAGACAGCCGCCATTACCGGCAGAGGAATTTTTTTAACATTCATAATGATCAACACCCTACCTCCCGCCTGGATAAAAGGTCCTTAACCATATTTTTAAAAACATGACAGCTAAAAATATCATAATATCTTTCTTTTTAAAAATCAAACGGTCTACCTTGGACAAGTTTCTATTATCTATAAAGACAGCTTATTTCATATACCCTTTTTTAGACATTTCAAAACCCAAACAAAAATGAAGGGGCTCAATATCCTCCTTCATTTTTTATGTTGGCTGGTCTGTATTCGGCTTTTTTCCCTTCTTAATAGTAATAAGGAATGCTGAAATTCCTCCCGCTCAATCATTTGCAGAGTATACAGCTCTTTTACTTCCATTTCCATCATTTCAAGATCGGCGATTCGGTCTCCGGTGTACACAAATACGCCAAACCTCTTTAACAACTGCTGAACATCATAGATGGATTTCATCACATCACCTTACACATTTATTCAATTTCCTTTAAAAATTCCCTGTATTTTTTTTCGCTTGAAAGTTTTTCTGCTTTAACCGCATACTCTCTCGCCTTTTCGCTTTCCCCAAGTTCATCATACACCAGCGCCAAATTAAAATGGGCTTCATGAAAATCCGGCTTCATTTCTATGGCCCTATGCAAATGTTCTTTTGCTTCTGCTAATCTTTGAAGATGAATTTCAGTATAGGCCGCCTGGAAGTAGGTGACTGCGTCCCCTTTACCTTTAGCGATCAAATTGGAGAGTGTATCATGTGCAGCTTCTATATCTCCATCTTCAATCTGTTTCTGAGCCAAAACATTCACGGTATCCGTGCGGTCAGGATCGAACCCCCATTGCAGCGCAAAATAAACCGTCAGTAAACTGACTACTATAAAAAGAAGCTGCAAGACCCATTTGCGTTTTTTTGGGAAATGTACTATGCCAGTCGCGAGAAACCCACCGGCCAGGCCCCCTAAATGGCCGGCATTGTCGATCCCTGCAAAAGTGAATCCAAACACAAGATTGATGATAATGACTACGATCACATTCATCCCAATCGTTCTGAAAAACAATCGGGGATTGACAACCCCCATATATAAAAGTGCACCAAAACAGCCAAATATTGCACCGCTGGCTCCCGCTGAAACATTACTTGTAAACAAAAAGCTTGCCAATGAACCGGCAAAACCAGAAAATAAATAAATCCATAAAAAACGAAATCGGCCATAAATTCTTTCTACAGCTGTTCCCAAATAAAAAAGTGCAAAAGTATTCATCAGCAGATGAAGAAGACCGATATGTAAGAATATAGGTGTAAAGAACCTCCACCATTCTCCGGCGATGATGAGGGGATTGTATTTGGCCCCATAGTGAATAAGAGTTTCTACATTGGTACTTCCCCCATTGCTCTCCAAAACATAATACATGATCAGCTGGGCTGCTATAAATATATATGTAAAAAAGGGGTTGCCAAACTCAAAAATCTCCCTGGCTTCTTTTTCCTCTTTCTTCACTTTTTGTAAGGCTGATTGCCTGAGTTCTTCGACGGGAAGATCCTCATATGGTTCTTCAGGCTGTACCTCGAATGTTTTGTCAAATGTACGATTTAACTCGGTTATTGACTGTGCCAGCGTTTCCTTTGCCAGCAGCAACGTATGGATTTTCGTATGACCGCTTCCAGTATCATATGGCTGTGCTAGGACAGTTTCATAATCATCCACAGGCTCATGTTCTGTAACATAAAGGTTTAACACATGAAAATCTCTCTTGAATAACTGTTTACGAATGTTTTCTGCCCTGTCGGCAGTACGGATAATATCCTGTTTGAGCCAATTTGTCCAATCCATGTTTCCGGCAAAAATCCGTATGACATCGATCTCTTTATGTCGAACGGTTTCAACCCACAGCTCCTGTTCCTGCTCATCTGAATGTACGAGCCTGAAGTCCATGTCAACAATAAAGTCATGGGCAAGTTTCCAGAATATATACCGCTCCCGATCACTCAAGTTTTTCATTCCCCGCTTTCCTGACAACGCTCCGACACCTTGCATTATTTTATACTATAGCGAAAGGGTATGGGAAATGTAAAGAAATCAGAAAGCAGTACAGGTCTGCCTGACGCACAGGACCCACACTTTCACCGGTTATATGTAAAGCGGATAAGACACCGCCAAGAGATATCAATAATGAGAGAGCAGTTCAGCCAAAGGAGCTGAGAAACTGCTTCCAACACATTCTAAAACATCTTTCGTGTATTTCGTGCAGTTTGAATTTACCTGACATGGGTGGGAAATATTGCCACCCCCTCATAGACGGTTTAAAAACATCCTCTGCGTCCCTGGCAAACTATAGGAACGACTGACTCATTTTTTATATTCGTTTTACTTCGAATTCCAAATCTATAAGCCTGACCCCTGCCCATATCATCTTCACCAGCTAAATAAGCGTTTACTATTTTTTGTTTCATCCATTCATTTTATTTGACCACAAAAACACCCCAAGAGTTAGATTTGGCTGGTCTAACTTTTGGGGTGCACATCAAATTGAAGTCTTTTTTTAACTGCGGAAAGCTTTGCTGAACAGGCCTGACCTTACCCCCGGGACTCTCATTACAGCATCAACGCTCAGCTTCCTGATGGAATCATTACTCAGAACCAAATTCAAAATTTTATAACGCCATCTGTACAACAAAGCAATGGCCGCCATAGGCAAAATTATATTTGAAATAAATTTTCCCATGTTGAACTCCTCCTTCTTATTTATTGTTCGAAAGAGAAGGAGGTTTATGCATCTATTTGCTTTGTAAACAGTCAATGATTCCTTTTTCTGTAACGACTTTTTGAACAGGAATATCATGTTGTTCAATTGGGATCTCATTTATTATTTGGCGGGAAAAAGCGATGGAGATTGTTTGCCCTTGATAATCTTTCAGAAAACGGTCATAGTAACCTCCTCCAAATCCAATGCGATACCCAGTTCTATTGTACACCAGTCCCGGGACAATCAATAAATCAATGCTTTCTTTCATCATTTCATTTGTTTCAGATTCATTGGGCTCCAAAAGGCCGAAAAATGAGTTTTCCAGCTGTGTAAAAGCTGTGAGTTCACGAAACGACATTCCTTTAACTTCCGGGATGCATTTGGGGACCACAATTCTTTTACCTTGCTTCCAGCCCATTCGTATCAGCTGCCACGTATCCACTTCGGGAAAGCGTGATACTGTTAAACCAATTGTACGGCTGACTCTCCACTCCTCTGTTTCTGTAAGACGTAAAGCGATGTCATAAGAATATTGTTCATATTCCAGACGGTTCAATTCCTTGAGCTGATCATTCATTTGTTGCCTGATGGTTTTCTTGTCCAATCCATTACCTCCATGAAAAGCACGCTTTTTCTCCCATCTTTTGCCATATCTTATAGAAAAAGCCAGTATCACTGAGGTTATTCAGTGTTCTGGCTTTTTGGTCATTATTTTGTTTCACGATGCAGTGTAACCTTTTTTTCTCTTGGGCAATATTTTTTAAGCTCAAGGCGGTCAGGATTATTACGTTTGTTTTTAGTTGAAATATAATTGCGTTCATTGCACTCCGTGCAAGCCAATGTAATATTCACACGCATGTCTATCCCTCCAAACTTCATGGCATTCTTCTATTTTTAGGACTTTTCTATAATACCATTAAATCAATTGAAATACCAGTCTGTAAATGTCAAATTTATATGACCTGTATTGAAAATTGTTGCTGGAAATACAAGAAAATTTCCTGATTTCCATAGCTGAAAATAATTGGATATGATATAAAAGAATGGAAAACATCAATTGAGGTGAAACAATGAATACCGTCATCATCGTTTTGTTATCTTTATCCACAGTGCTTTTCATCATTTCAATGTTTCAAAAAGATAAATTAAGCCAATTTGAAACAGAATTTGAAGAACTAACCATGACACTTCTTCAGGAAAATCATAACCTTAAAAAAAGAATCGGGGTGCTGGAAGAAGAGCTTTTGCTGGAAAAGCAGCTGATCGATGCTCCAGTCCTTTCAGCGAAGAGGAAAGCATCCCCTCTAGTTGTACATGAAGTGCTCAAAAACCAAGTGATTGCACTGCATCAGCAAGGAATGGACCTGCAGCGGATAGCCAGTCAATCTTCCCTGCCTGTTGACACGGTAAAACATATTATAAAGGATCGCCAGGATCCCGCCGGGAGGATGATTTAGTATATGAATAAACATAGGACCAGAATGGCCGCATCTATTCTTTTAATGACAGCAATAATTTTGGTCATCATCCAAAATAATCAGTTAAAAAGCAATGCGGCATCGTCACCCAAAGAAGGACTTATGGAAGTGAAAAAGTCAGATTATGAAGGTCTTAAAAAAGAGTCTGAACAATGGAAATTGAAGTATGAACAGCTGAAAAAAGAAAAGAGCAAAGAGCAGCAAGTGGTGAAAGTCATGCATTTACATATACAGGATGGAATGACTTCAAAAGATGTAAGCAAACAAATGGAGGAAGCCGGCGTTATTGATGATGCAGACTCATTAAATGAATTCCTGGCATCTCAAAATTGGCAGCAGGCCATTCAAATTGGAAAGTATGAAGTGAACAGCGAAATGAGTATAAAGGAAATTGCAGAAATCATTACAGGCAGCTAAAGTGTTCCCTCTACTTTACACCTTACCCTCTCTTTAAAAAATAAAGCAGGCTTGGCGGCCTGCTTTATTCTTCATCTTCATCCTCATTTTCACCGGATGAACCATCCGTGTTATTCTTTAAATCAAAATAAGCCCTTAAAACCCGCTTGCCGATATCAGAATTAATGGTGTTTGGAGTACCGCCCTTTACATAAGCTGAAGGTACAATGACAGACATGGCTACTTCGGGATTCTGATAAGGAGCATAAGCTACAAGGGAAAGATTCCAGACACCTGTACCCCTGTCAAAGGTTTCTGCTGTTCCGGTTTTTCCAGCAGGACGGTATGGCTCTCTTGCAAAAGCTTTTCCTGTTCCATTAGCTTCATGAAAAACTCCCCAAAAACCGCCTTGCACCCTTTCAATCCATGATTCTGGAGCGTTGATGCGATTTAATACTTTCGGTTTGATTTCTTCCGCAATTGGTCCGATTTCCTCATCGGCCTCTGATGGCTCCCGAATTTCTTTTACAATATGAGGCTTCATCCGATAGCCGCCATTGGCAATCGTCGAAACATATTGTGCCAGCTGTAAAGGTGTGTATGAATCATACTGCCCTATGGCAAAGTCCAGGGCATTACCGGCATCTGCATTTTCAATAGAACCGCGGAACCCTATTTGTTCACCCGGTAAATCAATGCCTGTCTGGACACCCAGACCAAATTGGCTGAAATACTTTCTCATTTCCGTGAATGCTTTTGCTTTATCAATGATCAGGGATTGGTTCCTCCTGTATTGGCCGTCACCCATCGCAATGGCTATCTTATACATATAAACGTTAGAAGAACGGACAATCGCTGTATGATCATTAAGATACACGTTCCCGCCCCTGTTAAAATGGGAGCTTTTTGGCTTGGATCCTTTAATATATAAAGGCTCATCCAACAATACATCCCCCGGCGCTATGGCGCCGCTCATGTATCCTGTAAGAACTGTGGCTCCTTTGACCGAAGATCCGACAACATAGGAAGTAGTAAAATTGCCGGCCGCAAAGTCATTGAAAGTGTATTTTCCTTCATCTTCATTATATGAATATTGCTTACCAGACATGGCCAGAATCTCTCCGGTATTCGGGTCCATCAGCGTAACAAATGCACGGTCAAGCAGACCTGTTCCGCCTCTCGCTTTGGCTTTCCGGAGCTCTTCTTCAATAATTTTATCTACTTCCTTCTGCAATTCCATATCGATCGTGAGGATAAGATCTTTACCGCGTTTCCCTTCGTGGAGAATGTTTGTTTCAATCACAGAACCTGACCGTGTTACATTTTTTATTTTTTCCTTTTGGCCCCGCAGCACATCTTCATACTGCAGTTCAATATAACTCTTTCCCACCCGGTCATTCCTGCTGTATCCTCGTGACATATAGTAATCAAGCTTTTCACTTGGAAGACCGTTTGTAACATTCCCAAGAATAGATCTTAATGTATCCCCGTATTCATATTTGCGGTCCCAATCCGTTGAGGTATCCACTCCGGGTAATTTGGACAGCCTCTCACTTACTTTGGCATACTCTTCGGCCGAAACTTCTTCATTTTTTACGATCTGCGGAGTGAGCGCATATCCGCTTGTAAGTTCCCGATAAATAGCCAAGACTTCCAAGTCTTCTTCCGTAAGGCTGGACAGTTCCTCTTCGGTAACCCGCTCACGTTGAAGCTTATATATTTTGTCATCATCTTCCTTGTACTTTTCCAGTTCCTCATCGGTCACTTTTTTGGCCGCTTCATCCGGATGTGTCATTAAGTAGTAATCGATCTTATCCCTTTCAGTGATATCCTCCGTATCTTTATCAATTAACTGTGCAAGTTTCTGTGCCGTTTCAAGCGTTTCTTCCTGATCAAATTTATTGGGAATCGTATAGGTAATGGCTTTTTTCGGCTCATTATCAACGATCAGCCTGTGTTTTCGATCATAAATTTTTCCGCGGGGTACCGACTTATTGACAGTAATGTCCTCTGTTCTCTCTACTTCCCGCTTTGCATCTTCACCGTGTACAATCTGAATCACTCCGAGTCGGAGAATCAACAGCGAAAATAGCAAAAAGACAACAAAAAACAGCATGTTCAACCTGATGGAAACATGGTTTTTCTTTTTTTCCTTATTGTTTGCCATTTCTCCAGTCCTTCCTCCCTGGTTCCTACACTACATTTTATAAGAAAAAACAATAATTTTCTACAGGAAGGACAAAGATTTTATTGATTATGAAGAATACGTGACATGTACTTTTTGGAGAAGCAATGCCGCCAAACCATGTCCGGTACCGAGAATCAGCAGTAAAATCGGGATGCTTTGCTGTTCATTAAAAAACACAATGGCTACGATAAAAGACAAAACGGAAACAACCCGTCCCATATTTAAAAAGACTTCCTTGACGACAATATATTCGATGCGCATTTCCGCAGCTTTCCAGCTTTTTCCGATCACATCATAAGTCATGGAGAAGTATGGAACCAGCATGATCGGGTACGCAATAGCAATGGCAGCTGCATAAATAAGCAAACGGGCATAGCTCATATCGAAAATGATGATAAAGATTGACAAATACAGAAGGAATCCTCCTAAAAGCATGGCTTTCTTTCTTCTGCTGTTTTTAATAAACTTTCCTGCAAGCATATAAGCAATAAATGAAATTCCAGCGTTGACCAATCCAAATGTTCCAAGGGCCAATTCACTTCCTGTGGAAATAAAAACAAAGACAGAGATCACAAAAATAAAGGTTCCATCCCTAAATCCCTGCAAAAAATGTGCGTTTGTTATATATTTCCAGTTTCGATTGCGTTTCCTCTCCCTTATGACTCTCACAAAGCAATATACCCCGTCAGCCGGTCGTCTTTTAATAAAGAAACTGACAATAACAGCCAACGCGAATAATGCCAGGGAAATTCCAAAAATAAGAGAATACCCGATATCCGATTCAAATCGTGTAATGAGAAAACCGGCAGAGATAGGGCCGACCACTCCTCCGGCGGAGGTAAGCGTGCCGAGAAATCCATTAAAGAAATCGCGTGTTTCGGGTTCAGTAATCTCAAATGTAAGGACATTAAAAGCAAGCCAGTAAAATCCGTAACCTATTCCTATCAGGCTTCCCAGTGTAATTAAATAATCCTGGGCCCGCTCTCCCAAAAGCAGTACCATTAAAAAAAAGATCGTCAAAAAAGCAACGCCTATGCGCAGGACGATCACCCGGTCCACTTTTTTCGCCCATCTTCCGGCCAGTATAAACGTTAAAGGCTGCAGTACTACAATAGCCAGATTGTAAAGGGCCAAATCAATGAACTGTCCTGATTGCTTCCATAAATAAATATTGACAAACGTATTGGAGAGAGCAATGCTCAGTGAATACAAGCCGCCAATGAGCAGAAGCAACCCCAGGTCTTTCGGTACATCGTCATTTCCTAATAGTTTTTTCAACATACAGTACTCCCCTTCACACAAGTTATTTTTTGTGAAAGGAGAGGAATTATACTAGGAAAAGCGCAGGGCGGCTGGACAGTAGCAACAAACACTGGAGGAATACCGGGGAGGACTGCTCTTTGCCTTTATTGGTTTTTCGGAGCGACTCAAGCTCCTGCTGCCCGGAGCTGAGGAAAGGCAGAGGCCCCTTGAACAGCCTCGACATGCTTAAGTCAGTTCCGAGGAGCAGCCTTTCAGACGCCACAGGGAACTGGCTTATGACCACGCACAGGTGTATTGAAGCGACTTTGCCCCTTGACAGAGGGGATTTTCTTTTTCTTCAAAAGGATTTTACCTTTAAAATGCTAACATATTTTGACTCATACAATCCTTCCGGAGGATTTCACATCTTTTTCATGCCATGCTTTCAATTCATCTCCTATTCCTTCCGTATTTCCGGGTTTCGCCATGATTGCCCGGGTCATACTTGACTTCAAAAAAAAGATCACCTGCACAAACAGGTGATCCTCTTCACAGCATTATTTAGCTTCGTTATATAGTTTTTGAACTTCGTTCCAGTTAACTACATTCCAGAATGCTTTCATGTAATCCGGACGACGGTTCTGATATTTCAAGTAGTATGCATGCTCCCATACATCAAGACCTAAAATTGGCTTTTTGCCTTCCATAAGCGGGCTGTCTTGGTTAGGTGTGCTCATGATTTCCAATTCGCCGTTATTCACGACAAGCCATGCCCATCCGGAACCAAAACGTCCAGCGCCTGCTGCCTGAAATTCTTCTTTGAATTTATCGAAGCTGCCAAACTTGCTTTCAATGGCATCTTTTAGATCGCCGCTAGGCTCTCCTCCGCCTTGTGGTGAAAGAAGCTTCCAGAATAAAGAGTGGTTTGCATGGCCTCCGCCATTATTGCGTACTGCTGTTCTGATGTTTTCAGGAACAGAATCAAGATCAGCAATTAATTCCTCGACAGGCTTGTTGGCCAAGTCCGTGCCTTCCACTGCGTTGTTTAAGTTGGTAACGTATGTGTTGTGGTGTTTTGTGTGGTGAATGTTCATTGTTTCCTTATCGATGTGCGGCTCCAACGCGTCATATGCGTATGGTAATTGTGGTAATTCGTAAGCCATGATAAATCTCCTCCTATGTAATTTTTTGAATCATTAAATGATTCAATCGCATTCCACCAATAGATTATCAAATATTGATACCATGATCAAACTTTATGCTTGTCTTTTATAAAACCTGAAATAAGAAATATCCCACCATAAATAGCTGTATCATTGCTTTTGTAATTACACTGCCTACAAAACCAAGAACCGACCCTACACCAATTTTGACGGCATCTTTAAATCCTGTTTTATGGACTAATAACTCACCGGCTACTGCTCCGATAAATGGTCCGACTAAGATCCCGGCAACCGGAATGACAAACGGCCCTGCCAGAAGCCCAATGGTGCTGCCCCATATTCCTGCTTTTGAACCACCAAATTTCTTGACGCCCAATAGATTGGCCAAATAATCTGCCGTAAATATTAAAAGAACGAGCAAAATCTGTATTGCCCAAAACAGAAAGGAAAAAGGTTCAAAAGAGAAAAAGACACCATATAACAGGAATGCCCCCAGCAAGAGCAAAACACTTGGAATCACAGGGTATATAAGTCCTGCAAAAGCAAGAATGACCGCTATGATAATGATTGACCAATAAAAGATATCCATACAAGATTTCCCTCCTTTTCTTTTATAGCTATACCCCTCTACCTTCATGGGACGCATTATTTTCGACTTTTTTGTCAAACTTTCGGCAATCTCTTGAAACTCTTAATGACAAAGATCACAATATGTATATACGGATGAAGGAAGTGAAAGTTTTGATGAAAGTTTCACTTATAACGATTTTTTTAAAAAGTCTATATTCCCCTGGGGAAATTGCCAAATACCGGTTTCTTACGATTGGGAAAACCATACAATATGTTTTTATATTGTCTTTATTTTTATCCCTCCACGGCATTTATGATGCTGTGGTCCATAATCCTTTTTCTACAGAGCAGTATGGAGATGAAGCTTTCGACGATGGTTCAAAGATCTTTATGACCTTGATTGTCATAGTCATGACATATGGTTTAAACAGCGGCCTTCTTTTTTTGGGCATTACCATGATAGCCAGTTTCGGGGAACCGCTGGCGAAAACCTGGGGGAGGAAACTCCCTTATCGGCAAAGTTGGAGACTGACCGCTTGCAGTATTACTTTGCCGGTTGTCCTTTTTGGTTTACTTTACTTATTTGGTTTTGGAGAATCTTATTTTTTACTTATCGCGCTGGCCATGTCAGTTGCAATAATCGCTGCATCCATTAAATGTATACCAAAACCAAGAGTAAAAAAACAAATAAATGAATAATGTCTGCCCCCTCAGCATAAATATGGGACAACCTATCATTGAGGGGGATTCTAGTGAAAAAAATCGCAGCCATTTTCGTTTTACTGATTGTTGCATACAGTGTGTATTATGATTTGACAAAAGGTACATTAACTATTGACAATGCTGCAACTGCGGCAAGTTCAAATCCCGATGTCCCTCATGAGCAATCCTTATCCATGCCATACGAAACCATAAAAACTACAACGGGGGATACTGTCATTTCAATTGCGGAAACTATTCATGACGGCCCTCTTCCTGTTTCGATCGAGCAGTTAATAGGGGATTTCCAGAAATTAAATCATGGAATTCAACCAGATGAAATACAAAGAGACACGGAATATAAATTCCCTGTTTACAGCCGTTAAGCGATTAAATACGACCAATGTATTGTCAATTCGACAGAAACATTGATACAATAAACAAGGAAAACACCATGATGGGTATAAAAATAGAGACAACCCTCTATTTTTAAATAAAGGAGAGAATGACCTTGGGTACTATTACACATCGTTCGAAAACACGCCCGGTCAAAGTGGGAAACTTGACAATTGGCGGAAGTAATGAAGTGATTATTCAAAGCATGACCACATCCAAAACACACGATGTGGATGCAACGGTCAAAGAAATTGAACGCCTGGAAGAAGCGGGATGTCAGATCGTAAGGGTTGCGTGCCCGGACGAAAGAGCAGCAAACGCCATCCCTGAAATTAAAAAAAGAATTAATATCCCGCTCGTTGTGGATATTCACTTTGATTACAGACTAGCTTTAAAAGCCATTGAGGGCGGAGCAGATAAAATTCGAATTAACCCTGGTAATATTGGAAAGCGTGAAAAAGTGGAAGCAGTCGTTAAGGCTGCCAAGGAAAAAGGGATTCCCATCCGCATCGGTGTCAATGCCGGAAGCTTGGAAAGACACATTTTAAATAAATACGGCTATCCGACTGCAGATGGAATGGTCGAAAGTGCGCTGCACCATATCAAGATTCTGGAAGATCTTGATTTTCACGATATCATTGTTTCGTTAAAAGCTTCAGATGTGAATTTGGCAATTGAAGCGTATGAAAAAGCTGCCAAGGCTTTTGACTACCCCCTTCATTTGGGTATTACGGAAAGCGGTACTTTATTTGCAGGAACCATTAAAAGCGCCGCAGGTCTCGGTGCTATTCTCAGCAGAGGAATTGGCAACACATTGAGAGTTTCGCTGAGTGCTGACCCGGTCGAGGAAGTAAAAGTGGCAAGGGAACTATTAAAAGATTTTGGACTCATATCCAATGCAGCCACGCTTGTTTCTTGCCCGACATGCGGAAGAATTGAAATAGACTTGATCAGCATCGCCAATGAAGTGGAAGAATATATTCAAAACATTAAAGCTCCATTAAAAATTTCCGTCTTGGGCTGTGCAGTAAACGGACCGGGAGAGGCCAGAGAAGCTGATATTGGTATTGCAGGTGCCAGAGGCGAAGGCCTGCTCTTTAAAAAAGGGAAAACTGTACGGAAGGTCCCTGAAGAAACCATGGTGGAAGAACTCAAAAAAGAAATTGACATTATGGCGGCGGAGTATTTTAAAAAACAAGAAGAAGAAAAAAAAGAAGCCGAAAAACAAAGAGTATAAAAATACAAAAAGAGGCTGGCAAAAAGTATTCAAAGTTAAAGACGAACAACTACATGGATCAGTGATAGATGCAGACCACCGGCGGTCATGCTGAGACCCCGCAGTGCGACAAGCACAACACGAAGGACTTACAAGCAGTCTCAGAGCGGCAATTTTAATTCACTCATCATCAGTTGTTCAGATGTTACTTTGATAAAACTTTTCTGTCCCGGCCTCTTTTATACATGATGAAAATAGTTAACACGTTTACATTCTTAAGGATTCTAAGATCAGAATGCTGAAATACCCAACTATAAAAAAGAACAGGGTATTTATTTATCGATGTCTTCCGGGGAATCCCGGCTCTCCACGGGTAAGAGTCATATCAGCGCTTACTGAAAAGCTGTATGCCCGATAAAGAAGCTTTGTACTTAATATAAATATGGAACAATCAAGTACCACCAACTCAGTGAATGTAACGCGACAGCCAAAGCCCATCCCCCGATGAGTTCTATACCCCTAAAAATGGCTGCCACCGCAAGAACTGATGCTGCACTGCCCAGCAATCCCGGCATAAAGAAAAAGGAAAGAATGGCCAATGCCAAGGCACCATAACCCAATAGCTTCGCACCTGCCAAGCCTGTATTTGCCGCCGCTCTTTCCCATTGTATATCGGGAGTAATTTCAGCTGCTGTTTCTTCCTTGACTGTCCCCCGGTGAAGTGTTGACTGCTGATATTTGTTAATATTTTTTTGACGGTCTTTCATGGTCATCCTCCTTGCATCCATTACATATGTTTAGTGTGCTTCCTCCACCGCTTTTCATCCATGTTACGTTTAATAAATATATGTTACAATACTCTTTAACAGTGTCTGATCAACAGTAAAGGAGTCACTACGTATGCAAAGAAGGTTTGGCATTGATATAGACGGTACTGTGACATGCCCTACATCACTGATTCCGTTTATTAATGAATCGTTTCAGCTGAATATCACATTGGATGATCTAACGGAATATGAGCTGAATAAGTGCCTTGATATTTCAGAGGACAAGTTATATCAATGGTTCATCCAGACAGAACCTAAAATATATGCAGAATCTCCGCTTGCTGAAGGAGCAAAGCCAGTCCTGAAAAAATGGGCCCATCAACATGAATTATATTTTATCAGCGCCCGTAGAGATGCTCTGCTTGATGTAACCGAAGCATGGTTCAAGCAACAGGATCTGGCGTATCACCATATTGAACTTATCGGAACACACGATAAAGTTTCCACAGCCCAAAAACATGATGTCGATATATTTTTTGAGGACAAACATGATAACGCAGTCGGGATTTCGGAAGAACTGGATATTCCGGTTATTTTGTTTGATACTCCTTATAACCGTAAACCAACACCTAAAAATGTCATCAGAGTTCATAACTGGCAGGAAGCCGAGAAAAAAGTCGAACTTCTATTTGGACGCGCCATCCACACATTATGATTTCATTTACCCTTATAGCCAAAAAAGAAGCCTAACCAACGGCTTCTTTTTTACATGCGGGACACTTCCCATATATCTCAAATTTATGGTCAGCAATATCATAGCCTTTCAGATCTTCTGTAACTTCTGTCATTGGGCAGGCATCAATCGCTTTGGAACTTCCGCACTTCAAGCAAATGAAATGATGATGGTGCCCTTCGTCTCTGCCGCAGGTATACCGGAAGTGTTTTTCTCCTGCCAGGTCCGTAGCTTCTAGGATCCCAAGCTCCAAAAATAGAGATAAGTTCCGATAGATCGTGTCAAAACTGACTCGGGGATAAACCTCCTGCATCATTTCAAGAATCTCTTTTGCTGTAAGATACTTGTTGCTGACAGCAAAAAGATCAAGGATCTGCTCTCTTTTATCGGTTAGTTTATATCCGCTTTCCTTTACTATTCGTATGGCTTCAGCAATATGCATGATATCACCTCAATGAAATTTCAGCTGAATCTGATGATAAATACGTTTATAGATAATTGCTCCAAGCAAAATCAAGATAGAAATGATAACAATGGTTCCTCCAGGAGCCAGGTCCAGGTAATACGCGCTGACCAACCCGCCTACCACAGCGGTTTCTCCAAATAGAATAGAAATAAAGATTGTTTTTTTAAAGCCGTTGGCCACCCTCATGCCTGCTGCCACCGGCAGAGACATGAGTGCCGACACGAGCAAAATTCCAACAATTCTTATGGATGCTGCTATTACCAAGGCAATCATGATAATAAAAACAAAGTGAATGAATTTGGAAGGAATTCCTGCAGCCTTCGCATGTTCTTCATCAAATGAAAGTAAAAATAATTCCTTATAAAGCAAAAAGACAACGACAATGACAACCACACTGATTGCTGCAATCACCCATAAATCGGTCCTCGTAACTGCACTGACACTCCCAAACAAATAGTTCAGAAGCTCCGTATTAAAACCGTCTGCGAGCGAAATAAAAATGACTCCTACACCAATACCCCCCGATAATATGATGGGAATCGCGAGCTCCTGATAATGTGAATAAACCGTTCTCAGACGCTCAATTAATATTGAACCGAAAACTGAAAAACCCATTCCCATGAAAAGCGGGTTCAGCCCTGAAAACAGAAGGGTCTTTTTACTCAGAAAAAGGCTAGCTGCAATTCCGGCAAGCGTTACATGGCTCAAAGCATCGGCAATCAAGGAAAGTCTTCGAACAACCAAAAACGTACCGAGCAAGGGAGCTATTATCCCAATTAACAGTCCAGTTATAAATGTATTCCGTAAAAACTCATATTCAAAAATCGCAGTGATCACATCTAACATCCACCTTTTGTCATCTAAAAAACATGTTGATCTGCTGTTCTAAACAATTCGCTCCTTACACGCTTATACTCCTCTGTTCCTCCATAAAACTGCACACAATTATTCAAGTAGACGACATGGTCTGCTTGACTTAATAAGGCATCAATATCATGGGAAACCATTAACAGTGTAATCCCCAATTCTTCTTTCAAAGCTTTCAAAATTCGAAAAAAAGATTGGACGTTTTTGGCATCGACTCCAACTGTCGGCTCATCCAGGATAAGAATCTCAGGACGTGAAACGATGGCACGTGCAATAAAAACACGCTGTTGCTGGCCCCCTGAGAGCTCCCCTATTTTTCGGTGCAAAAAGTCTTTCATGCCGACCTGCTCAACAGCCTGAATAATTTCCGCTTGATGTCCGGGGCGGAGAAAGCGAAACAATCCTATTTTCCCTGTTAATCCGCTGGCCACCACCTCAAATACACTGGCAGGAAAACCGGTATTAAAAGAATTAGCCTTTTGTGATACAAAGCCGATCTTTTCCCATTCCCTAAATTTAGACTGCTTTTGTCCAAATAAAGTTATTTCACCCTCGTCTGGTTTCAGCAGTCCAAGAACCAATTTCAGCAAGGTGGATTTTCCGGAACCATTCGGTCCGACAATCCCTACAAATGAACCTTTCGGTACCGATAAATTTATATCGTTTAGAACAACTTCCCGGTCATATTGAAAGCTGAGATGTTGAATATCAATAATTTTTTCGTCTGACATTTTCATTCATCCTTTTCGAATAGGAATCATTCCTATTTACAAAGTAAAAGTATACAGGAACTCTTTATATTTGTAAATGGATGAATGCATAGTTTTATGTCACAGCCTCACTCCTTCTCTCATAAGTATTGATAAAGGAGGTTTTCATATGAAATTGATTAAAAATATGGTGAACTACAAGTTGAATATAATTACGGCAGATGACCTGATGAGATATGCAAGTGAATTCAACATCCAAGTGACAAGGTCTCAAGCAGAGAAAATTGCCGGTTATTTACGAGGAAAGAACTTTGATCTATTTGACGATCATGTCCGTGGTCAAGTGATACGGGAAATCGCAAAAATAACGGGTCCCAAGACTGCCAGGGAAATCAACCGGCTATTTAATCAATTTACAAAATAAAACGGAAGGCGCCCTCCTATCGGCGGCAAGCAAAGGGATGGTATTCCGGTAAGAAAGCACCCTTTCCGGCATACAAAGCAAGCTGAATCTCTTCACGATGAGATCTGATAGATAACTTTACGAAGGGCTGACGGTAATGTCTTCACATCTTGGTATAGGAAACATGTTTCCCCGACCCGGCGGCTTAATATTTGCGCCGATGGAGCCTGGCCGGCCCAGGCCGTTATGTTTTTTCACTTCGCTTGACTTCCTGTATTTGTTGGTACCGGGACATTCTGTCAGCACCTTTGTCTGTTCGGCGGACTATGAAATTGTTCGTTGTGCTTGACAATGACACTTGTTGACTTAATATTTTGTTAAATAATATGTATTCTTACATAAAAAAGCCTGCTTTCAATGCTGAACCCCGAGTGTCAGATCTGGTTGATCTAACTCTCGAGAGCACATCAAAAGCAGGTTTCCAATTAATTAACTGGGATTTCTCCTGTTATTTTTTCGAGCAGATCCTCGTCGAAAGAACGGCTTCTAATCATTTCGATCTCATGCTTGTACGGTGCTTTTCTATTTTTTTTATCGGTTCCCACATATGGGGTTTCCAATATTTTTGGTACGTCCGCCAGCTGCGGGTGATGGATAATATAATCCAAAGCGGTGAATCCAATATGACCAAAACCAATATTTTCATGGCGGTCTTTACGAGCTCCCCGTTCATTTTTGCTGTCATTCACATGGACAACTTTAATTCGTTCAATACCAATCAGGCGGTCAAATTCATCTAATACCCCGTCAAAGTCATTTACAATATCGTATCCTGCATCATGGGTATGGCATGTATCAAAGCAAACAGAAAGCTTTTCATTATGTGTTACACCCTCGATGATTTGGGCAATCTCTTCAAATGATCGGCCGCATTCAGAACCTTTGCCTGCCATTGTTTCTAGCGCAATTTGTACATCCTGGTCCGGGGTCAGTACTTCGTTCAGTCCCTCTATGATTTTGTTAATCCCTTTTTCAGCACCTTCCCCTACATGTGCTCCCGGATGAAGAACAATTTGGCTGGCTCTCAAAGCACTTGTACGCTCAATTTCAGATTGAAGAAAATTAACGCCCAGCTCAAAGGTAGCAGGATTCACCGTATTTCCAATATTTATAATATAAGGAGCATGCACAATTACATCTTTTATCCCGTTTTCTTCCATATGGAGAATCCCGGCATCAATGTTTAGATCTTCAATTTTTTTTCTTCTTGTATTTTGCGGTGCGCCCGTGTAGATCATCATCGCATTCGCACCGTATGATGCTGCTTCTTCACTTGAGCCAAGCAACATTTTTTTTCCGCTCATGGACACATGTGATCCTATTTTCAACATGTTTTCCTCCCCCTTGATTTGCTTTATTTCTTTTTATTTTTTTGAAGCCTGCGCTGCCTTCTTTTCAGTCTTTCTATTTCTTCTGCCATTTTCTTTTTATATCCCGGCTTTACTTTTTTTGGCTTCCGCACATAAATATTCCCGGTATTTTCCTCTTTCGCCTTTACATGCATACGATTTATTCTGCGATTCCTGTCTGGAAGTGTCACCCATTCCCCATTACGCAAATCCTGATGGGAAAATGAAATTTCCATTTTTTCCAGGCGAACAATCGCATCTTCGTCAGAATGCTCATATATTACATAAGAAATACCCTGGTTACCTGCTCTGGCTGTCCGGCCTGAACGATGAATATAAAAATCAAGGTCTCTGGGAAGCTCATAATTGATGATATGGCTTACGCCCGGTATGTCAATGCCCCTTGCAGCCAAGTCAGTCGCAACAATGTATTGAAATTCAAGGTTGCGAACCTGTTTCATAATTCTTTTTCGTTCTCTCGGTGTTAAGCCTCCATGGATTCTGCCAACCTTTAGTCCATCCGTTATCAGTTGGTCCGCCACGAGATCAGCCATTTTTTTTGTATTTACAAAGACAATGGCCAAATATGGATTGATAAATCGAAGCATTTCATTCAAAAGATCAGTCTTTTTTCTGCTTCCCAAAGGAACGAGTACATGTTCAATTTGCTCCGAAGCCAGCTGGTTTGGTGTCGCCTGTTCAAACACCGGGTTTTCCATATATTTTTTTAGGAAAGGCTTCATCTTTTCAGGTATTGTAGCAGAAAAGACATACATTTCCAGGTTTTCCGGCATTCTTCCGGCTATATGATCCACATCATGGATAAATCCCATATCAAAAGTCAGGTCTGCCTCATCAATCACAAGCATATTTGCTTGATGTACAAAAAGCGCCTGCTCTCTTACAAGATCGTGAAGCCTGCCTGGAGTTCCAATCACAATATGGGGCTGCTGCTTTAATTTTTCAATATCACGCTGCTTATCAGTTCCCCCTGTATAGTTCCGGACGACAATTTCTTCGTCTTTATTGGCACTGGCAATGTTTAAGGCTTCCTGATAAATTTGGCTTGCCAGCTCTCTTGTAGGTGCAAAAATGACAGCCTGGACTTGACGGAGTGCAGGTTTGATCTTTTGAAAAATAGGCAGCAGATATGCATGTGTCTTGCCTGAACCCGTCTGCGACTGGCCTATGGCACTCTGCCCTTTTAATATAAGCGGGATCATTTTTCTTTGAATTTTCGTGGGCTGTTTAAACCCAAGTTCAGTGATGGCCTGGTGAATAAAAGGCTTAAATGGGTATTCCGTGAAACGGTAATCAGCCATTCTGCTCACTCCTTAAGTATAGCGACTTGCCGGATCGTTGAAACAGACTTAAGCCGTTCACTGCCCAGCTTGGCTTTTACATGCCAGTCTTTTATTATATATGATTCAATCTTCAACTACAACAATGAGGAAGGGTGGCTGACGCTTCTGTACGATGATGCATACCCTGTCATAACTAACGAATTGAGAAAGGAGGATAAGTATGCAGCCAAGACCATTCGGCGACTCGAGGCAGATGGGAATGTTTGGGCCGCATCGAGCTCCAAGAGGTCCCCATGTATTCGGCGGATTCCCTGCCGGTATGAGGCCTCCTCAAGGGATGAATAGGAGCGGAGGACTTCTGTCCAGTTTATTTCAGCGGCAAACACCTGCACAGACAGGATTATCTCCGGCGGGCATGTTTTCAAGAGCCCCTCAAACAGGCGGCGGCTTTTTACAGGGATTAACCAATCCCGGAAACATTCAATCCTTTTTAAATAACACCCAGCAAGTGATAAAAACCGCTCAGCAGATCGGTCCAATGGTACAGCAGTATGGGCCGCTTGTCAAAAACCTTCCTGCCATGTGGAAGCTTTATAAAGGATTTACCGCAAATCAGGATGAATCGAATGAAACAAAGCAGGAAAGCAAGGAGTTGCCAAGCTCCGGGACCTTCGAAGACTCTATAGAAAGTTCCTCTGAAGATCTAAAGCCTGTAAAAAACAGGCCATCAGGAGAATCTGTACCCAAATTATATATATAATTGTCCACAGCCGCCTCCAATTAGCAGCGGCTGTTGGCTTTTTAACAGTACTTCTATATAATAAAGAGAGGGTCATAATGTTTCAGGCAAATGCCTGGCTATAGTCAGGAGGATATACATGAAAATTATCAAGATTTCTCCCCGCGGTTATTGCTACGGTGTCGTTGATGCAATGGTTATCGCGCGGAACGCAGCTTTAGACAAGACTTTACCGCGCCCAATTTATATTTTGGGCATGATTGTTCACAACAAACATGTAACGGACGCTTTTGCCGAGGATGGTATCATTACGTTGGACGGGCCCAACAGAAAAGCTATTCTGGAAAAAGTCGATAAAGGAACGGTTATTTTCACTGCCCACGGAGTTTCTCCGGAAGTCCGGACACTCGCCAAGGAAAAAGGCTTGACCACGATAGATGCTACATGCCCGGATGTTTCAAGCACTCACAATCTGATTAAAGAAAAAGAACGCGAAGGATATGACATCATTTATATTGGAAAAAAAGGGCATCCTGAACCTGAAGGTGCAGTAGGTGTGGCACCTCATATAGTCCACCTTGTAGAATCAACTGATGACGTAGAAAAGTTGGATATTAAAAACGAAAAAGTGATTGTGACCAACCAGACAACGATGAGTCAGTGGGATGTCGCTCAAATTATGGAAAAAGTTCAAGAAAAGTACCCTCACGCCGAAAAACATAAAGAAATCTGCATGGCAACTCAAGTTCGGCAAGAAGCCGTTGCTGAGCAGGCCGGAGATGCGGACGTATTGATTGTTGTCGGTGATCCAATGAGCAATAACTCCAACAGGCTGGCACAGGTATCCGAAGAAATTGCAGGTACGAAAGCCTATAGGGTAGGCGATGTATCGGAAATAGAGCCTGAATGGCTGAAAGGTGCAGAAACCGTAGGAGTTACAGCAGGGGCTTCAACTCCCACACCTATTGTTAGAGAGGTTATTACATTTTTGGAGCAATTTGATCCGGATAATCCTTCAACTTGGGAAGGGAAAAATGTGGTTCCTCTAAGCAAAATATTACCGAAAGTCCGCAATCCAAAACTGAAAGTCAAATAGGAGTTATAGTATGAAAAAAGGCAGGAAATCCTGCCTTTTTTCATGTCCCATAATGCTCATCCTATCAGAGAAATGTAAATGGGTCTGTATTCGGCTCCGAAGGAATGAATTCGATCTCATATCCAAGTTCACGTGACCTGACTGAAAGAAGCCGGGCTACTCCTTTTTTCATTACTTTTTCTGCATGATGTCCCGGATCCACAATGTTTAAACCGATGTTTAATGCATCATGTCCTGTATGATAATAAAAATCCCCGGTTACATACACATCTGCCCCTTTTCTTTTGGCATGCATATAGTATTTGTTTCCATCGCCGCCAAGAACAGCCACTTTTCGTACCCGTTCGTCCAGGTTCCCGACGACACGCACCCCTTCCATTTCCAATGCTTTTTTCACATGGTCGGCGAACTCCCGAAGACTCATATCCTTATGTAGCTCTCCAATCCTCCCGAGACCCAGTTCCTCCCCTTTCACCATGAGGGGATATACATCATACGCGGGTTCTTCATACGGATGGGCTTTAAGCATGGCCGATAAGACCTTTTTTTCAAGGGACTCAGGATATATGGTTTCAATTTTAATTTCTTTAACTTCTTCCATCTTTCCCTTTTCACCAATAAACGGATCCGCTTCGCTTCCCGGCAAAAATCTCCCCGTTCCAGATGTTGAAAAAGAACAGTGGCTATAGTCTCCAATAAACCCGGCACCGGCATGACCGAGAGCCTCAAGCACTTGGGATGACTGCTTTACCGGGACAAAGACTGCCAGCTTTCTCAGTTTTTCTTCGTACGTCGGAACTAAAACAGAAACATTTTGCAATTGCAATGCTTCCGCCAGCATATCATTTACACCGCCCTTGGCAACGTCCAAGTTTGTGTGGGCGGCATACACTGCAATATCATGCTTGATTAACTTTTCTATTAATCGCCCTCCAGGCTCATCCGTAGTAATATTTTTTAATGGGCGGAATATGACGGGATGATGCGCTATAATGAGTTCTGCCTTTTTCTCAATCGCTTCATCAACAACATGTTCCAATACGTCTAAAGCAACAAGGACACGGGATATTTTCTTGTTTAGTGTTCCGACCAAAAGGCCGATCGGGTCACCCTCCATTGCATATTTCTTAGGTGCGAACTGTTCAAACATCTCAATGACTTGGAATCCATTCACTGTTTTCATCTGCTCAGTTCCTCCTTCACCATCATAATTTTTTGTAATAGCTCTTGTTTCTTCTTTTCTGTTTCAGGACGAGCCTGTGCGCGTTCTAGATGATCTAAAATCTCTTCCCAAGCTTTCAGCTCAGCTGACCATTTTTTTATAAAGACAGGGCCCTTTTTTGCCATCAACAAAGGACCGAGGAGAAGTTCCTTTTCGTTATAAGGGTGTTCCGGCACCCCTCTATCGCAAACAAGCACCTCATATATTTTTCGGTCTTCTTCAAGTATTTGTTCATCCGTCAGGGACCATCCATTTGGCTGCAGCCATCGCCTTATATGTTCAGCACCTATATTGGGCTGTAAAATCAGCCTGCTTACTCCGGGAAGTTTATCCTTCCCCCTTTCCAAAATACGGGAAATCAGGGGGCCGCCCATACCGGCTATGATAATGCAGTCGACTTCACCGGGTTGTATGACTTCCAACCCATCACCTTTACGAACATCGATCAGGTGGCCAAGACCTGCATGATCTACCTGATCCTTTGCAGACTGAAATGGTCCCTGGGCAATTTCACCCGCAACGGCGGACGAAGCGATTCCCTGCTTTACTGAATACGTCGGCAAATAGGCATGATCTGAGCCAATATCAGCAATCTTCATCCCTTTTTTAATATAATTTGCCACACAATGCAATCTTTTGGACAGTCCGTTTTCATTCATACATGTTACCGGCCTTTCTTTATAAAAAAAGTTCTTTGCTGATCAGCAAAGAACTTTTATCAGTTTATTCCAGGTTTGCCACCCATTCTGCCATGGCGTCAACATTTTCTGCCGGTACAAGCCCTCCGGGCATTCCGCCTCTGCCATTTACAAGAATGTCAGAGATTTCTTCTTTGGAAAGGCCTGTTCCGTGAAGACCCGGAACTGCACCGGCACCCTCCAAGTTCTCACCGTGACACGTAATACATGCCTGCTGGGCATACTGTTCCGGATCAAATGCTTCCGTTTGTTCTTCACCGCCGCCCTCTTGTTCTTGCGCAATTTCTTTTGCATCTCCAATCCCTTTAATCCCAAGGAAAAAAACAAGTACGAGGCCTGCAACCATAATTAAATAATATGGAACAATTGCATTTCGTTTCATGACTTACCCTCCTTATGTAATGAACGGTTGATAAATATAAATTATGCAAACATCTACATTCTACTCGAAAATGAGCAGAAGGGAAAGTCTTTCAGCTGATGTTTCAACTTTTTTCGATATTTGGACAAATAAAATGGCGGTTTGGTGTTAGTGACAACCAACTTCTCTAGCGATGACCATCCGTTGGACTTCAGATGTCCCCTCCCCAATTTCCAGCAGCTTGGCATCCCTCATCATGCGCTCCACCTCATATTCACGCATATAGCCATATCCGCCATGCAGCTGGACGGCTTCATTTGTTACAGCCATACAAACTTCTGAGGCAAACAACTTACACATGGAAGCTTCTTTTGCAAAAGGCCTGCCCTGGTCCTTAAGCCAGGCAGCTTTGTATACCAAATTGCGCGCTGCTTCTATTTTCAATGCCATATCTGCAATTTTAAATTGGGTGGCTTGAAATTTGGAAATCGGCTGCCCGAACTGTTTTCGCTCTTTCACATACGATAAGGCTTTATCATATGCCCCTTGTGCAATTCCAACAGCCATTGCTCCAATACCAATTCTCCCACCATCCAAAGTTTGGAGAAATTGTTTAAAGCCTTCCCCTTCTTTTCCAAGAAGATTCTCTTTATTAACCTTTACATTTTCCAATATGAGTTCCGTTGTGTCAGATGCATGCAATCCCATTTTCTCATATTCATTTCTAATAGTGAAGCCTGGGATATCTGTAGGTACGATAATCGCACTGATTTGTTTTTGGCCATTGCTTTTGCCTGTAACCGCAGTCAATGCCAAATGCTTGGCATAAGATGCATTTGTAATAAAAACTTTGCTGCCGTTGATGATAAAATATCCGTCTTTCAAAACAGCCGTTGTTTCCGTTCCCCCTGCATCAGAACCTGCATTGGGTTCAGTTAAGCCAAAAGCGCCGAGGGATTCTCCGGTACAAATGGGTGTTAAATATTTTTTCTTTTGATCTTCGGTACCAAACATATGAATGGGAGCGCCGCCAAGAGAAATATGAGCAGAATACGTGATACCGGTTGAGCCGCAAGCACGGCTTAGTTCCTCGGTTACTATGGCGAAACTCACTGTATCTGCCCCGGCACCGCCATATTCTTCAGGAAAAGGCAGGCCGAGCATCCCCAGTTCCCCGAGTTGTTTCATGATGTCCTTGGGAAATTCCCCGCTTCGGTCTCTATCAATCGCCCCAGGAGCCACTTCTTCCTTGGCAAACTCCTTGATTGTACGTTTAATTATACTCTGTTCAGAAGACAAATCAAAATTCACTTTGCCACCTCCCGGATTTTCGTATCCGCTTTCACCTCTATTATATGACTACTTTTTATATTTCCTCAAGGTCAATGGATATTATTTCCAAGACAGAAGCTTTATGAATATAATAATTTACGCCATTCATTTCAACTGTATTCATTTTATTTATTATTTTGATGTAGTAAATGCGGGAAAGGAAAATCAATCGACAATAAAAGCCAAAATCCCTGTTTGCAAAACATACAGCCATTGAGTAAAATAAGGGCAATCCAAAAGGAATGTATGCGTAATCATTTAGAGCACAGACGATATATTCCTAATGTGATCATCAGAGCTTCAGGCAACGCTTATGTAATTACGTACATGTAAGTACCGGGTGAAACAATAATAAAAGCCTCCCGTGGTCAGGAGGCTGCATCATCAAGATGGTTTTATTCAAGAAAGTCTTTCAAACGTTTGCTTCTGCTTGGATGGCGGAGCTTTCTAAGCGCCTTAGCTTCAATTTGCCTGATCCGTTCACGTGTGACACCAAATACTTTGCCCACTTCTTCCAACGTGCGGGTACGGCCGTCATCAAGACCAAAACGAAGGCGCAGTACATTTTCTTCCCTGTCCGTCAAAGTGTCCAGGACATCTTCAAGCTGCTCTTTCAACAGTTCGTAGGCAGCATGATCGGATGGTGAAGTAGCTTCCTGATCCTCGATAAAATCTCCGAGGTGGGAATCATCTTCTTCGCCTATAGGTGTTTCAAGAGAAACCGGTTCTTGGGCAATTTTTAATATCTCCCTGACCTTATCCGGTGACAAGTCCATTTCTTCAGCAATTTCTTCCGGAGTCGGTTCCCTTCCGAGATCCTGAAGCAACTGGCGCTGGACTCTGATCAATTTATTAATGGTTTCAACCATATGAACCGGAATACGGATCGTTCTGGCTTGGTCTGCAATGGCTCGGGTAATAGCCTGGCGAATCCACCATGTGGCATACGTACTGAACTTAAAACCTTTTCTATAGTCAAATTTCTCAACAGCTTTAATCAGGCCCATGTTGCCTTCTTGAATTAAGTCGAGGAACAGCATACCGCGTCCCACATACCGTTTTGCAATACTTACAACCAGCCTGAGATTAGCTTCAGCCAGTCTTTTCTTGGCTTCCTCATCACCCTGTTCAATTCTTTCGGCAAGCTCCACTTCTTCTTCTGCTGACAAAAGGTCTACTCGGCCTATTTCTTTCAAATACATACGGACAGGGTCATTGATTTTCACACCGGGAGGGACGCTTAAGTCATTCAGGTCAAATTCTTCTTCTTCTTTTTCAATTTCATCCGCATCTGGATCTTCATCGCTGTCTTCCTCGAGTACTTCCACTCCATGATGGCTTAACACTTCATAGAACTCATCCATCTGGTCTGAGTCAAGATCAAAATGGGCAAGATTGCCTGCAATTCGCTCATAAGTTAAAGTCCCTCGCTTTTTGCCTTGTTCAAGCAATTGTTCTTTCGCCTGATCGAGGGTTAGTTCATTTTCTGATACATTGGAACGTGCTTTTTCAGCCATACGTCCCCCTCCTTCCAAACATTTGGGCACCCGGTTATATATTTAACGATTTACGAAGGGCAATAATTTCTTGTGCAATGTCTAACGCCTTTTCAAAATTATTGCTTCTCTCCGCTTCTCTTTGTTCTGATTGTTTTTCTTTTATCATTAACATCTTTTCAAATTTCAACACATAATTGACACAATCTTTTATTTCCTTTTCACTGTCTTCATGATCCATCGCCATCATTTCTATTTCCGTCACAACGGAACGAAGCTTTTTATCCGGCAGATAGTCAAGAAACAACAATGGATCAGCCGGATTTCCTTCTTCAAGATATCCAAACAAATAGGTTACGATCGCTTGATGATCATCGTAATAAAACGGTCGATGATCAAGCATATCCATGATCCGATAGGCGGTTTCATCATCGCGCAGCATCCTCGCCAGCAAATACCTCTCGGCAGTCAGGTGAGCCGGCGGGATAGCCCGGCTTTTTTGCGGGACCGGCTGCTCTGCTACTTTCTTTCGCCTGTTTCTTTTTTCCTGGACTTGAACAAGCTGCTTTTGCTGTTTTTCCAGCACTTCAAGAGAAATGGAAAATTCTTCAGCAATCTGCCTTGTGTACAGCTCCCTTTCTATCGGATTGGAAAGCTGACTTAATTCAAACATGGCTTCTTCTATAAATTTCAGCTTTTCTCCTTCATTTTGCATATTCTTGCCGGTTCTATAATAATGAAGTTTGAAAGCAGTCCATGCCAATGCATTCCCTATGATATCTTTTTGAAATTTTCCCGAACCATATTTTTGAATATAATCATCAGGGTCCATACCCTGCGGAAGCAGGGCTGCTTTGACTTCCAACCCTTGTTCAGCCAACATGGCACCAGCACGGTTCGAAGCTTCCAACCCGGCCTGGTCTGAATCAAAACAAAGGATGATCGTATCGGTGAGCCTTTTAAGCAGTTGAACATGATCTTGTGTCAATGATGTACCCATGACGGCAACACCATTTTTTACATCCGCCTGGTCTGCTGATATGACATCCGCGAAGCCTTCAAACAGAACGGCGAATCCTTGCCTTCTGATTTCACTTCTGGCTTGATGGTAATTATATAAAAGTGAACTTTTATTGAAAACAGCCGTTTCCGGCGTATTCAAATATTTCGGGGAATCTTCGGGATTTACTGCTCTTGCTGAAAAAGCAATCATTTTGCCATGAGAATCAAACAATGGAAACATAATTCTGTTTCGAAAACGATCAAAAAATCCGTCACTACTTTCCCGTTTTATGAGCAAACCTGCTTTTTCAAGCTCTTCTTCCTGAAAGCCGCGTTGTTTCAAGTATTTTACCGCCATATCCCACTCAGGCAAAGAATAGCCAATTTTGAACTTTCTAATACCCTCTTCTGTAAATCCGCGGGATAGAAGGTACTCCAGTGCATCGGCGCCTTCTTTCGTATTTATTAATAAATGGTGGTATAACTTCCCTATCAACTCATGGGCATCCACCATTTTTTGCTGTTCTGCGGGATACCTTCCAGGCCGTGATTTCTCGGGATGGTCAATTTGAAGGGGAACCCCGCCCTTGCCGGCAATAACCGATACAGCCTCAATAAATGGGATTCCTTCAACATCCATGACAAAGTTGAATACATTTCCCCCGGCACCACATCCAAAACAATGGTATATTTGCTTTTCTGGCGCTACTGAAAAAGAGGGAGTATTTTCATTGTGGAAGGGGCACAGTCCGAAATAATTGCGGCCTTGTTTTTTCAGTTGGACGTAGTCACTGACAATATCAACAATATCTACAGACTGCCTGATTTCCCCAATTTTATCCTCTGGAATTCTTGCAGTCACCACTTCAACATCTCCATCTTTATATTTTCTCTTCTTCATTTACCAATATTCGACAAAAATTATCAAAAGCCTTTTGGAAACGATCCCGGTCTTCTGCTGTAAATGGCTTTGGTCCCTTTCCGTATTTTCCAAGCCTTCGATTTCTCGCTGCCAAATATCGAAAGTCTAGCGCCGTATCAATTGTTTCTTCCCTGTATTTCGTTCCCCTGGGTGAGAAGACATAAACCCCTTTGCGGAGGGCAAGGCTTGCAAGTCCAATGTCCTGCGTAACAATAATGTCTCCTTCATAAATATGGTTAAGGATATATATGTCACATGCCTCGCTGTCCGGATCAACGAAAATCCAATGATCCTCATCTTGTATAACTGAAGGTTTATGATTGTATGAGGCTACGAAAGTCACTTGAATTGAATATTTCTTGCCAATCAGTGAAATTTCATTTTTGACAGGACAGGCATCTGCATCGACAAATATCACCCTTTTTTTATGGGTATAATTAATTATTCTGCATCCCTCCGCAGATTCCTTCTTATTTTTTAATGTAAATTTCAAAATTGGATGAACAACAGAATCACAATAATTAGTGTATTCTCATACCTCGTTCTCTAACCCTGTTATTTCATATAAACGCAATTTTTTATTATACCTTAAAATGAGAGTTTTGCCCAGGGACTAGCCTCCGATTCATGAAACATGAAAAAGAGCGCAACATCAGCGCGCTCATTGATTATTTAATTTAAAATTAATAATAATATTGGCTGTTTCTTCTACCGCTTTATTGGTCACATCAATAATTTTACAGCCGATTCTTTCGGCGATTCTTTCAAAATGCTCGATTTCACGGCGGATCCTTTCAATATTGGCATAAATTGCACTGTCATCGAGGCCTAATGTCAGCAGCCTTTCCCGCCGGATCTCATACAGTTTTTCTGCACTGATTTTTAAGCCGATGCATTTTTTTGAATCAATTTTAAATAATTCTTCTGGCGGGTCCACTTCCGGAACAACTGGAACATTGGCCACTTTGTATCTTTTATGAGCCAAATATTGGGATAAAGGTGTTTTTGATGTCCTTGAAACTCCGATTAACACAATATCAGCCTTCAAAAGCCCTCTGGGATCACGCCCGTCATCATATTTAACGGCAAATTCGATCGCTTCCACTCTTTTAAAATAATCAGCATCCAATTTACGAGCAAGACCGGGCTCATTTAACGGCTTTTTATCAAACGTTTTTTCAAATGTATGAATAAGGGGGCCGAGCACATCGATGGCATGTACATCCAACGCTGTTGCTTTTGCAAGAAGGTATTCCCTGATTTCCGGTTTAACCAATGTAAAAACAATGATTCCGTTATTCATTTTTGCCAATGATAATACTTCATCAATATTCTCGTGTTCTTCAACATACGGAACACGCTTGATCACTGCATCGTGTTCGGAGAACTGGCTCATTGCTGCCTTTGTTACAAGCTCAGCCGTTTCACCCACGGAATCAGATACTACATATACCACTGATTCAGCCATGATTTTATCATCTCCCGTCATGTCACTAACCTTCTTGGTCGGCAAGCGCCACAAATGCTTTTGTTATATTCGTTTTAGTCAGCCTGCCGATTACTTCATAACCCTTGTCTGTCTCCTTTACAACGGGAACAGCATCGATCTGGGCATCGATTAATTTTTTGGCAACATCAATCAATAGATCATCTTTCTTGCACATGGTTATATTCGGCATTCTTGTCATGATGATGTTCACCGGCAGTGCAGATAATTCTTTTTGGCCCAGACTCGCTCTCAACAAGTCTTTTCTGGATAAAACCCCTGCCAAGTGATGGTTGTCATCCGTTACAAAAACGGTGCCTACATCTTCCAGAAAGATCGTTACAATCGCATCATAAACTGAAACATTTTCATTTACCACAACAGGGATAGATTGATAATCCTTGACAGTCAGTTTCTTCATACTCTCCGTGAGCAACTGAGTACCCGTTTTGCCTGTATAAAAATATCCGACCCTGGGCCTTGCATCCAAATATCCGGCCATTGTCAAAATGGCAAGATCCGGTCGCAGTGTCGCGCGTGTCAGGTTAAGCTTTTCCGCTATATGTTCACCTGTAATAGGGCCGTTTTCTTTTACAATTTCCAATATTTGATCCTGTCTTTTGCTGAGTTCGATCGTACTCACCACCTAAGGACATGAAATATGACATACTTATTATGATTAGTATATACTATTTTGCGCCCAAAGAGAAGATGAGTCATGCAGTCAGCTTATCCTATTTAACCTGGATTTCATTAACCATGGCAAAGCTTCCTATCAATTCCGAGAGCTTTCTCATTTGAGCTAAGCGGTTGTCTTTGACTTTATCATTTTCTGCCATAACCATCGTGTGATCAAAGTACGCTGAAATCACAGGCGTCAATGTTTTTAATGCAGAAAAGTGATGTTCTGCTCCGGCGTCTGAAAAAAGTTCCGCGATCTTCTTATATTCCTTATACAGTTCTTCCTCCTCTTTATTTTCAAAGAGGGTTGGATCGATATCATTTTCCTGATCTGATTTTTTTGCAATATTCATTACTCGTGACAGTGACTCAATCGTTTCTTTGAAATCATCGTCATTTCTATGGCTGTTTAATATCCGCGCTTTCTCCATTATATCCGGAGCCCCTGCCAATTCTCCGCCAATCACAGCTTCAATAATATCGTAGCGGACCTGCTGTTCCTGTAAAAGATGCTTGATGCGCAGCTTGAAAAATTGCTGCAGGCTTTCCATTAATGTTTCATTACTGACCTGTACATCTTCCTTCGTTATGTCAATCACCTGTTGGAGAAGTTCATTCAATGAAAAATTCCAGTTCTTTCCAACAAGAATTTGAACAACTCCCGTTGCATTTCGGCGAAGAGCGTATGGATCCTGGGATCCTGTTGGAATGAGGCCGATGGCAAATGCTGAAACAATTGTATCCAGCTTATCTGCTACCCCCACCAGAGCACCTGTAATCGATTCAGGAATATCATCTTTTGAGTGGCGCGGCTGGTAGTGTTCATGAACTGCTCTTGCAACCGTTTCTTCCTCTCCTTTTTGCCGGGCATATTTTTCTCCCATGACTCCTTGTAATTCGGGAAATTCATCAACCATATTTGTCACAAGATCAAACTTGCTGATGGCAGCAGCTCTTTCAGCCAATCTCCTTTCACGATCAGGCAGCTTAAGCATGTCACACAGTACGCGTGTAATTTTCTGTATCCTGTTCACTTTTTCGGAAAGTGTGCCGATTTTCTCATGATAAACAATCGTTTCAAGTTTTTTGAGTGCCTCACGGATATCAAGCTTTTGATCCTCTTCATAAAAGAACTCCGCATCAGCGAGTCTTGCCCTCAAAACTTTTTCATTTCCTCTGGCGACAGTCTCCAAATGGTCACGGCCGCCATTTCTCACTGAGACAAAGTATGGAAGCAAGCGTCCTTCAGCGTCTTTCACAGGGAAATAGCGCTGGTGAGTTTTCATGGAAGTAATCAGCACTTCTTCCGGTAAATCCAAATATTTTTCATCAAATGTTCCGTAAAAAGCCGTTGGAAACTCGACGAGATTAGTAACCTCTTCCAGCAAATCCTCCTCCATCAGAACGACCCACTGTTGATCTTTTTCCAGCTCTTTGATTTGCGATAGGATCATTTGCTTTCTTTTTTCAGCATCCGCAATGACAAATCGGCCTTTTAAAGCTTCCTCATATTCCTGAGGCTGTTCTATGACGACATCGTCGCCCAGAAAACGGTGCCCCCTAGTCTTATTCCCAGCCGTCACACCTGCTGTGGTAAAAGGTATAACTTCGCGGCCAAATAAGGCAAGCAGCCACCTGATAGGACGGACGAAACGAAGTGAATGGCTTCCCCATCTCATATGATTTGGAAAATGCAAGTTTGTTACGATATCTTTTAGACCAGGAAGGAGGTTGACAGTTTGCTCACCTTTAATAAATCGCTTAATGTGTGCATATTCAGTTCCTTTAATTTCTTTAAAATAAATATCGTCTGGTGACATCCCTTGGGAACGGCTGAACCCCAATGCTGCTTTTGACCAATTTCCGTCTTCATCCAATGCGATTTTTTTCGAAGGACCTTTAGATTCTTCTTCCTTATCTTTCTGTGATTCCGCAACATCCTGTACAAGAACTGCAAGCCTTCTGGGTGTGGAAAAAGTGGTCAGCCCACCATGTTCAATTCCATTTTCGTCCAGCCAGGCGAGAACTCTATCCTCGAGCTGTTGAATAGATCCTCGAATAAATCTTGCAGGCATTTCTTCTAAGCCAATTTCAAGTAAAAGATGACGGTTACTCATAACGGGCATCCTCCTGTTCGTGCTGTAAAATTGGAAATCCGAGTTTTTCCCTTTCCTCATAGAACGTTTTTGCCACATGGCGTGCCATATTTCTCATCCTTGCAATATAGGCGGTTCTTTCAGTTACGGAAATGGCTCCCTTCGCATCAAGCAGATTAAAGACATGTGAACATTTTAAAATATAATCATATGCCGGATGCACAAGACCCTCTTTCATTTGCCGTTCTGCTTCCTTTTCATACATGTTAAACAATTTGAAAAGCAGATCTTGATCAGACGTCTCAAATGCATACTTTGAATGTTCATACTCCGGCTGGAAGAAAATATCCCGAATCGTAAAACCTTCCGTCCATTCCAAATCGAACACATTGTCTTTCTCCTGGATATAAGAGGCAAGCCTTTCAATGCCGTAAGTCAATTCAACGGATACCGGTTTGCACTCCAAGCCGCCAACCTGCTGGAAATAAGTAAACTGCGTAATTTCCATACCATCGAGCCACACTTCCCATCCAAGCCCGGCACAGCCTAGAGATGGATTTTCCCAGTTATCTTCAACAAAGCGAATATCGTGTTCCTCCGGGTCAATACCAAGCTTTCGGATGGAATCTAAGTACATATCCTGGATATTGTCAGGAGAAGGCTTCATAATGACTTGAAATTGATGATGCTGATAAAGCCGGTTGGGGTTTTCCCCATATCGCCCGTCTGCCGGGCGCCTCGATGGCTCCACATATGCCACATTCCAAGGCTCGGGACCAATGGCTCTTAAAAATGTATAAGGGCTCATTGTTCCGGCCCCTTTTTCCACATCATAGGCCTGCATAAGTATACATCCATAATCCGACCAATGTTTCTGTAATGTCAATATCATTTCCTGAATATTCATGAATGCCACCCTTTCTGTAATGGTTAAATCAGCGGATGAAAAAAACTCCCGTCCCTATGCTCAATCATAAGCATAGGGACGAGAGTTACCCGCGGTTCCACCCTATTTGCCGGATTTTCCGGCCACTTTCATCTTCCCGCTCGGGACTGCCTTCACTGTACTTCCATGCCCGGCTCCCACCTTCCCGAGTTCGCTTGAATGGAGGACATACAGTTACTACTTTCCTTCTTAGCAGGCATATATGACTAACAACAAAAATAATGGAAAAAAAGCTGCTTGTCAACCTTTTCTTTAGAGCTTGTCCCGAAGAGAATCCAATTGGTCCAAAAATCGTTTGGATTTTAAAATCAACCCTGAATACTCATCATAATACATGTCTATCGCCTTTTTAAGTTCTTTTTTCGTCTCGGGTTTAACAGAGATGGTTCCAAGACGATTCAAGTCAAAATAGTAAAAGAGCCTGAGCAGCTTCACGGTGTTTTGAGATAATGGCAAGTAATGCGGATCCTTATGAATGCAGCGGTGGCAGATAAGGCCGTTTTCCTTAATTGAAAACCCAAATGTTCCTTCTGTCGCTCCACAGAGGGAGCATCTTTTCATTTCTGGATATAAACCAAGTACCTGCAGCATTTTCATTTCGAATATATTTGTGATAATCTCCGCATCATAGTCCTCACTGATATAATGGAGGGACTGGTAAAGTAATTCAAACAAATATGGGTTCGGTTCGTGATCCTGAGTACTTCTGTCAACCATCTCGACAATGTACGAGGCATAGGCAGTTTTAAAGATGTCCTCTTTTAATCCCCTGAAGGAAGAAACGATTTCCCCCTGCTGCAGTGTTCCTAAACCGCGCCCGGTTTGGATTAAAAAGTAACCGTATGTAAACAGCTGGGAAACGGAGGCAAGGCGGCTGTTTGTTTTTTTGGCCCCTCTTGCCATGGCGGAAATTTTTCCGGCTTCCCTGCTGTATATGGCTGTAATTTTATGTGATTCACCATAATCAGTCGTTCGGACGATAATGCCTTCAAATTTCTCCAACATGTCATTAACCCCTTTAACAGTATCATACTGTATCGGGAGACTTAAAAAAAGTAAAATAGCCGGTCAGGAAACAGGGTGATCGATCACATCAGGGTTATCGGAATTCGGCAGAGTATTCATCATGCGTTCTTCTTTCTCCAGTTCTTTGAGAAGCAAGTAAATATCAATATTCCCTGTCTTCTTAAAAAGCTTCCAAGTTAACTCATACATTTGAATCCCGCCTTTCATTATGATGGTTGCTGTACTAATAGGATTGTCCATGTGCCTCGGGGTGATTCAACGTAAAAAATGTTAAAACAAACCAATTCCCTAATAATCATCCTCTGTAAAACCAAAATCTCTCAAATAAAAAGATTTATTCCGCCAATCTTTCTGAACTTTTACCCATAATTCAAGAAAAACTTTTGAACCAAGCAGATTTTCTATATCCTTCCGGGCTCGCTGTCCAATTTCTTTCAGCATCTTGCCTTGTTTTCCGATAATAATTCCTTTTTGAGAATCTCGTTCTACCACAATCGTGGCCATGACATGAATCAAATCTTTATACTCTTCTTTCTTCATCTGGTCAATAACTACAGCGATTGAATGCGGAACCTCTTCCCTTGTCAGATGCAAGGCTTTTTCACGGATCAGCTCCGCTGCGATAAATCTCTCCGGATGGTCCGTCACCTGGTCCGCAGGGTAATATTGGGGTCCTTGCGGCATGTACTCCTGAATCTGCTGAAGCAGCCGGTCCACGTTATTCCCTTCCAATGCAGATATCGGTATGATTTCCTTAAATGGATACATTGCCCTGTACTGATCAATCAATATCATTAATTGATCAGGGTGAACTTTATCGATTTTGTTCAGTACCAGAAACACGGGTGTGTTCACATTTTTCAGCTGCTCAATAATAAATTCATCACCGCGTCCATAGCCTTCTTCAGCATTGACCATGAATAAGATGATATCCACTTCTTTAAATGTATTGATGGCAAGCTTAATCATAAAATCTCCAAGTTTGTGTTTTGGCTTATGAATACCTGGAGTATCAATAAAAATCATTTGGGCTTCGTCTGTAGTCAGCACTCCCTGTACTTTGTTCCGTGTAGTCTGTGGTTTATCACTCATAATTGCAATCTTTTGTCCGATCACCCGGTTCAAGAAAGTTGATTTGCCGACATTTGGCCTGCCGATAATAGAAATAAAACCTGATTTGTAACCTTTTTCGCTTTTATTCATGCAGATCACCTGCCGCAAAAGCAAATGGCAATAAATCTTTGACTGTAACTTTTTGAATCTGGTCCCGACGGTTTGCCAGCACTACAGTCATATTTTCCGGACAATGCTCTGAAATTACTTGCCTGCATGACCCGCACGGAGGAACCGGGCGGTCGGAATCAGCTGTAACAGCCAGCATTTTAAAGGATGTAACACCCTCTGAAAGCGCTTTAAATATTGCAGTTCTTTCTGCGCAAATCGTCAGGCCGTAAGCAGCATTTTCAATATTACAGCCCTTGTATACGGTACCGTCTTCTGCAAGAAGTGCAGCACCGACCTGGAACTTTGAATATGGAGCATAAGCTTTTTCCTTGGCTGCCTCGGCTTCTTTAATGAGTTGTTCTTCATTCATGAATACTATTCTCCTGTCTTACCACAATTGTACTATATTTCCGCAAAAAAAGTTATCCCTTTTCAAATAAATTTTTTGATAATTGCCACGAATGACGATTATCATTTAAGGATGTGAAATAATTTTATCTGAATGCGGCGGGAGTTTCAAATAAAAACAAGCAAAAAAATTTTTCTTTAACTTTGGTATAAACAATTATATATAGGAAAAGGCAAATACCTTACTTAAGGAAAATAAAGAAACACGTAATGAAGGCTGTCCCAGAAGGCCACATCGTGGTTTCAGACTGTACCAGGTCGTAATTTCAGTTGGGCGTCTAAACAAATGGGCGGGTGCGCTGAGATCAGTCATTTATTTCCTTCCCAAGCCAAAAAAACTGCCTGAGGCAGTTTTCTAAAATAAGGCAGCGAATTTAGGGAGGAAGATTACACTCCCGATGACTATACTCATCAGGGCATACACCAAAACAGCACCTGCGGCCAAATCTTTAGCCTGTTTAGCAACCGGACTGATTTCTTTTGAATGATGGTCCACTGCCCTTTCTATTGCTGTGTTCATTAGCTCTAAAGAAAACATCCCAAATATACAAATGATGATAAACAGCCATTCGATTTTGTTCAGTTGCAGCAGGATACCGCAAACCATAACAGCCAGTGCAGCAAGTACGTGGATTTGAAAGTTCTTTTCGTTTTTTATTGCATACAAAATCCCCTGAAAGGCATATGTAAAGGATTTGGCCAGGCGGCGCAAGGAGAAAGGGTGATTATCTTTCCAGGCCATAGCTTTTCAATATATCCTCCTGCTTTTTAAACATACGTTTCTCATCTTCAGGATTCATGTGATCGTAGCCGAGAAGGTGTAAAAAACCATGTACAGCCAGAAAGCCCAGCTCACGGGCAAAAGAATGTCCGTAGTCTTCCGCCTGTTTTTCAGCAGTTTCAATAGATATAACAATATCGCCCAACATTCTGGGCATATGGTCAACACCGGATATCTCCATCTCTCCCTCCCCTATTTCTTCCATTGCAAATGAAATCACATCGGTTACTGAATCTTTGCCTCTATACGTTTTGTTTAATTCCCGGATGGACTCGTCTGAAACGAATGTGAGGGAAAGTTCACTGTCGTTTTCAATATTCTCCACCCGTGCCGCATAGGCCAGAAGTTCCTCCAGTAATTGGAACTCCTCTTCAGTTACTTTTTCTGTCTCGTCGATAAAATCTATGGCCAAACTCATTCTACATCACCTTCTGTTCATTATTCCCAGGATATTCAATCCTTGAGTGAAAAAAACCGCTTAACGTTTCACAAAATGTGGATTTAATTTGCTCCAGCTGTTTAATTGTAATGTCGCATTCATCCAGCTGCCCGTCAAGAAGCCGGTCTTGTACGATTGAATCGACTAATGATTGTATAGCCGCTGGAGTCGGGTTCTTTAATGAACGAACGGCTGCTTCTACACAATCTGCCAAACTGATGACGGCAGCTTCCTTGGATCTTGGTTTCGGGCCGGGATACCGGTATTCGGATTCCTCTGCCTCCTGAAACTGTTCCTTTGCCTTATAATAAAAGTATTTCAGAAGTGTGTTCCCATGATGTTGTTCCGCTATGTCAATCAATTCCTTCGGCATTTTATGTTTTCTCAATTCTGCAGCCCCGTCGGCAGCATGTGCGATGATAATATCTTTGCTTGTTGCAGGATTAAGTTTATTATGCGGATTTTCCATACTCATTTGGTTTTCTATAAAGAAATGCGGCCTCTTTGTTTTTCCAATATCGTGATAATATGCGCCTACCCTTGCGAGCAAGCCATTGGCTCCAATTGTTTCACATGCAGCCTCCGCCAAATTCGCAACCATGACACTATGATGATAAGTCCCCGGGGCTTCGATGAGTATTTTTTTCAAAAGCGGATGATTCGGGCTGGATAATTCAAGCAGCCTCATTGTAGATAAAATCCCAAAGCCTGCTTCCAAAAATGGAAGAATCCCCATGGTCAATATTGCGGACAGTATGCCTGATACCCCTCCAAACAGAAGGTAATAGAAGTATTCCAAATGGCTTATTTGTCCGCTGCGGATGAATAACAGGAAAAATATCAGCAGTATATTAACGCAAGCAATCATCAAACCTGCCCTTAATAAAGTCAAACGTTCATTTCTTTCAGACAGAAACAGGATGCCGGCGAGTCCGCTAAATAATATATAGAGGGCTATTTCCACATGAATGGTTCCTGAAATCCCACCATGGAAAACAATACTTCCGCATGCTGCCAGCAGCATGGCGGTGATTAACGCAAATCGTTCATTGACCATGACTCTGATCAGCATAGGGGCAACAGCTGCCGGGTAAATATAAGCAATCCCGGACTGATGATGTTGTTCAATCCAACCAAATATCTTCATAACTGTTAAAGCACCGATGAATACAATGGCTACAAGAAGTAATTGGGACAGTTTTTTATCCTCAACTACCTTCAATTTCGTAAAAGGAAGATACAGGGCTCCCATACAGAGCAACACAAAAATAGCCAGGCCTGCAAAGGGCTGCACAGTCGGAGTGCTCTTCAATAGTCCAAGCATTTCTAACTGGCGGTAAATATCCCTGTCAATTAAATGTCCTTCTTGCACAATCACCTGGCCTTGCAAAATTTTAACTGGTTCAACTTCCTCCATTGCCTGCTGCTGTTTTTCTTCAGTCAGCGCAGGGTCATATATGTCATTCGGAACGATCGCATATTTCCCGAGTTCCCTAGCAGCCTCTTCTACATTTTTCTCCAAGGCCGCTGCTTCAATACGGGAATTGATTGCAGATCTTTCCCTCTCCAATTGCTCTTCTCTGATTTTTCTGTCCATAATGGCTTCAACATTTGCAATCAATACGGTACGTGCCTTTTCCAGGTCCTCCTCATCAGCCTCCAGCAGCCGGGTAAGTGATCGATCCGAAATGGATTCTGTCACATCTTCCGTTACATCAGCCGTCAGCTTGGTCTTTAATAAAGAAAGCTTGGAAGAGTTGGAGTGCTTACTTTTTGAATCTTCTTCCTCCTGATTCACTTCCTTAACAAAATCAAATATCGAAGTCAGAAGCAGCACCCTATTTTGTGCGGTTTCCTTGTTATGTACATATACTTCTTCAACCTCTTCTGCCGCCCTCTTTCGTTCTTCAGCTGTTTTTTGTTCATCTTCAATCGTTTTAGGTGAGCGGATGGTTTTATCAGCAATAGAAAATAGCTCCATATTATATGTCTCAGGTTTGACATTCGTAAAAAGGATGGCAAATATTAAAAGACCCAACAGCAAAAATATAAGGCTTGTAAACACCTTATAACTAAGAATCTTTCGCAAATTTTTAATATGCTCCTGAAAGTTCATGGATCTTCCCCCACCTTTTACGAAAAGGATATAAAAAGGATATATAAGTACAATATAGCAGTTTGGGAGCTCAAAGACACTACTATTTTTCGAAACATGATGAGTGGCGGCATGCGGAGGAGCGACTAACCCCGAACTCAGCGTCCGGGGTTAGTCTCATTTTGCGCATATGCTTTAATGACCTTTGCCACGAGAGGATGACGGACAACATCGCTTTCTTCAAAATGTATGAAAGCAATATCCTTTACACCTTGTAAAATAACTTCTGCTGTCCCCAGGCCTGATTTAACGCCCGGGGGAAGGTCTACTTGTGTGGAATCTCCTGTAATCACCATTTTGGAACCGAAACCCAGCCTCGTTAAAAACATTTTCATTTGAGCATGTGTCGTATTTTGCGCCTCGTCCAAAATAACAAAGGCATCATCCAGTGTACGTCCCCTCATGTACGCAAGCGGGGCAATTTCTATCGTTTCTCTTTCTATCAGTCTTTGGGTATGTTCCGCTCCCAGTACATCGTGAAGAGCATCATACAGGGGACGAAGATATGGATCAACCTTTTCCTTTAAATCACCCGGCAGAAAACCGAGACTTTCTCCTGCTTCAACTGCAGGACGAGTTAATATAATTTTATTGACATTGCCGCTTTTTAAAGCAGCCACTGCCATGACAACGGCCAGGTATGTTTTTCCTGTACCGGCGGGTCCAATTCCAAACACCAGGTCATGTCTTCGAACGGCCTCAACGTAATGACGCTGGCCCAGAGTTTTTACCCGTATGGCTTTGCCTTTGGCGTTCCGGGTAATCTCCTCATCGTATAAGTCTGAAAAGTACTCAATTTTCCCTTGCTTCGCCATTTGAGCCGCATAAACAGTATCACGGAGACCAATTCGAATTCCGCGCCGCATGACAGTGATCAGCTGCCTGATCGTTTCTTCAGCACGGGCAGCATCCTCTGGAGGACCAGTTACATTCAGAGCTTCACCGCGTGTTACAATTTTAACTCCAAATTCCTTTTCAAGCGTTTTTAAATTACTGTCTCCATTTCCAAATAACACTGGAGCTTCATCATCACTTTCCAATTGAATTTGTGTTGTAATTAATTCTTCAGCCATTATTCATCTCCTTGTGTGATGGGTTTCTCTACTGCAATATCTTCTATTACTTGGAAATACATCGTCAGCTTAACTTTACCATTCTCAACTTCTTCATGCAAAATAATCTCCTCATCAATTTCAGCATCTTCCGGTATAGTTTTCAGCACATCCCTTCTGGCCAAATCTTTTGCTGCTTCGACCGCTTCTTTCCTGGTTAAAGAACGCTTATATTGCTCTGTTTCCCTTATTGTTTTTTCCATATAGGAAACGGGCATTTTCCATCCAAGGAACCGAATGGGGTAGTTGTCCGTTTCCTCCTCATATTTTTCATAATCGTTTCTTTTAAACCCCCAGAACGGGATCGTAACTGAACCAATTTGTATCAGATGCTTCCTGTTTTCTTCGCCTGTGAATACTTGAAAGGTGGATTTCAATGGAAATTCAGCCTCGGTTTGGTACCATGTCTTTCCCCAAACTTTTCCCTTGGAAGACACAATGATTGGATCTTCTTCATTTCCAATATTGCCTGAGACTAGAGTTTGGCCCTTTTTCACAAATTGATTTACTTTTACAAGCGGTTGGCCTTTTTCAACAAACAGCTTGGTGATCACCGCTTTTTTTGCAGCAATCAAATGTCCGGGAGATCGGGCTTCCTGCTTTTTCGGTTCATTTTTTTCCACGACCTGAAAATGAAAGGTTGTCCCCCTCAGTTCGACTCCGACCCATGTGATATTGTCCACCCTCTCCGTTAATTCCTTTTGGATTTTCTCAAGATCCTGATTTTTGAAATGTGAGGTACCGACTTGTACACCAAGTTTTTCCAGCTCTTTCCTGATTTTATGTTCCGTTTCCGGATTGGCCCCATTAATTTCAATGCCCCATGTAATATTGGATAGAACAGTGATCATTAGCATAAATAAGAGCATTCCTCCCAAAAATCCACTGTTCCTTATTAATCTCTTCCATAAGAATGGAGCCCCTTCACCGCGGACAAAAGAGATCTGGCATTCAAAACGGCGTGCAGCGTTTCTTAATTTATGTATGTCCTGAAGCGGAATATAAAAAAGCATGGCACCCGTTTTATACCGTTTCACTTTCCAGATGACAATTCCATCTCTTGTCAATTTGTTTAAAAAAAGCTCAAGTCCGGGTCCGTCTGCCTTTACGAACACCCTGCCTGTCAGAAAGGTGATCCAGCGGTTTTTCATATGTGCCACCCCTATTCATTCAGATACATCACTTCGTTTATTTTGCCTTCAAGTAATATTTCTTCAGGCAATATGGTCTTAATTACAAAAGATTGACCTTTTATCAGGAGTTGGCCCTGTTTTAAAAGCAGCCGTACTTCCTTGTCAGAAAAAGCCAGGAGGCCTTTGTGATTTTCAATATAAATATGGAGCTGCCCAACAATCGTTACGCGAGGGAGGTCCATCATTACATCCGGAGGAAGTTCCATTTTGTCGGTTGCCCACTTGCGGAATTTTTGTCTCCATTTCTTCGGCATAAAAAAAGAACCCCCTTTCATCTCATATGTATGAGTTGAAAAGGGGATTCATCACATGAATTTACCTTAAGCGGCTATATCTTCTTTTAGCTCTAGGAGGTCCAAGTACCTCCGACATAATAATGCCTTTAACAATATCATCCTGTTGAAAAAAAACCGGAGATGCTGGCGATGAAGGTGCTTCCGTTTTATGTTCATTCATTTTCTCCTTGGCGGCTTCAGCTTTCCTTTTAAACTGCTCCGCCTGTCTTTTTAAGGATTCTGCTTCCTTTTCCAGCTTTTTGTATTGATTTTCTGCCTCTGATTTTTTCTTTTCAATCTGCGGCTGCATTTCAGATAACAGAATTTCAGCTGCCTCCTTTAAGCTCCTCGGTATCTCGGCAGCAACAGGCCTGGAAACCGGCTCAGGTCTTACGGGAGCAGGTTTTCTCTCCGTCTGTTTGGGCTGAACAGGACGGTTGGGCGTTTTTTTATTTTCTTGATTTGCCCGTTTCTTCTGTTCGTTCGCCCGGTTGACGAAAAAACTGATCAGTGCAATGACTAAAATGGGCAAAAACTGTTCCAAAGGAGGTACCCCCTTTCCAATGAGGACATAGACCGAAATCAGTTATTTTGGACAGGTGTGATCCATTATTCAGGCTTTTTGTTTTTATCTTCAGCAGGCTTTGTCATTCTTCCGATTGAATCACGCATATCTGTATCTGCATCGATATTTCTTAGAGACAAGTAGTCCATTACACCAAGATTTCCTGATTTGAGCGCTGATGACATGGCAAGAGGCACTTCCGCTTCTGCTTCGACAACTTTGGCTCTCATTTCCTCGACGCGAGCTTTCATTTCCTGCTCTTTTGCCACAGCCATTGCACGTCTTTCCTCGGCTTTTGCCTGGGCAATTTTTTTGTCTGCTTCAGCCTGGTCTGTCTGGAGCTGGGCACCGATATTTTTTCCGATATCCACATCGGCAATATCAATGGAAAGAATCTCGAAAGCTGTACCTGCGTCCAGGCCTTTGGCTAAAACTGTCCGGGAAATCATATCCGGATTTTCTAAAACTTTTTTATGATCATCACTTGAACCAATGGTGGAGACTACTCCTTCCCCAACACGGGCGATCACTGTTTCTTCTCCTGCACCCCCGACAAGTCTGTCAATGTTTGCCCGTACAGTAATACGCGCCTTTGCCTTCACTTCAATTCCATCCATGGCAACCCCGGCAATAAACGGTGTCTCAATTACCTTCGGATTAACACTCATCTGTACAGCTTCCAATACATCACGGCCTGCAAGGTCAATGGCTGCCGCACGTTCAAAGGTTAATTCTATGTTTGCTCTTTGGGCAGCAATCAGCGCATTTACAACACGATCCACATTACCTCCAGCCAAGTAATGGCTCTCCAGCTGGTTAGTGGCAACATTAATTCCGGCTTTATGGGCCTTAATCATCGGTTCTACAACACGCCTGGGGATAACCCTTCTTAACCTCATTCCGATTAAAGTAAATATGCCGATTCTGACTCCCGCAGCCAACGCGGAAATCCACAGGCCGACCGGGACGAAGGTAAACAATACTGCCAGAACAATAATGGCTATGACGACAATAATTAATAAAAACAATGTTTCAGCACCCAGCATGATTTCTCCTCCTTCATTTTTATATCAGACTGCCCGAACAACAATTCGGGAACCTTCTACTTTGACTATTTTAACTTGTGTTTCTTTTTCAATAAAACTCCCTTCAGCGACTACATCAAGGCGTTCATCATCCACCTTGACAGTTCCTGACGGCCGAAGCGGCGTCATTGATACTCCCACACGCCCGATTAATTCCAACCGATTTACATTTGAAACATATCCGCTTTCTGTATTCGTTGAGTCTGTTAAAATAAATTTTCTGAAAATATTCACTCTTTTACCAAACACCTTTAACATAATAATGATGAGAAGTACAGCCAGAATTAAAGAGGCAACAATCGACATACCCATATGCACCACATTTTCGCCTGCCAGCAGCATACTGCCGATAACAGCAGCTCCACCCGATATTCCAAGGATTCCGCCGGCAACAAATATTTCAGCAGCAATCAGGATTAAGCCGATAACGAATAAGATAATGGATTCATACCCGGCCAGGCCTGCGACATAATGTCCGTAAAAAAATAGCAGCAAAGCGGAAAGTCCCATTCCTCCCGGCAGGCCGAATCCTGGTGAATATAATTCAAGTACCAGGCCAAGGCTTGCAATAGACAGCAAAATAGGGACAACAATCGGATGGGTAATAAACCTGGCAAGCGATTCGGCAAAGGCGGGCTCAATGGTTTCAACTTTGGCTTCAGACAAGCCTAAAGCTTGAAGCAACTCATCCATATTATGAACGGTCCCTTCGGAGTAGCCTACTTTTAAGGCCTGACCAGCCTCAAGTGTCAACAGTTCCCCCTTTTCCTTTAAATCAGGAAGATCAACCTTATTGCTTGCCATCGCTTTGGCAATATCGGGGTCACGTCCACTCTTTTTGGCTGCAGCTTCCATGGCTGCCAGCCACATGCTTTCGGCCTTTTCACCTGCAGCGTTCCCTTGCTGATCAATGACAGCCGCCGCACCCATTACAGCATTGGGTGTCATATAAATTTCATCGGTATGCAACGCTATATAGGCCCCTGCGGAAATCGCCCACGAATTGACAAAGGTTACGGTTTTTACATCGGTATCAGCAATCCTGTTTCCAATATCGCGAGCGGCATCCACAGCTCCTCCCGGAGTATTCATATTAAACACTATGAGATCAGCCTTTTCCTTTTCGGCCGTGCTGATAGCTCTGTCCAAAAAGGCATGAAGGCCTTTTTCTACTTCATCTTCTATAGGGATCACATAGACCTTTTTATCCTGACTGTCCGCCTGTACGGGAATCAATAACATCATCGCCATCATGACCAGGAGCACCGAAGCCAGAATTCTTTTCAAAAAACCCCCTCCCTTCCCTTATACCTAGTTCCTATCATTACGGATAACAGGAGAAAAAAGTTTCAATGTTTTTCACACTTATTATACATATAATAAATAAGAAAAATGTAATTTCTGCTTCATAGATTTTTGAGTCAGGGAAATTGGCAAGGAATTTTGTTGGTATGTATCCATCCACCCTATGATTCATTGGCATTCCTTTACAACATTCGTATGATCTTCATCATTGTGGGCTCAGCGGGGCAGGTTGATAATATACATACCTAACAAAAGCCGGAAAGCATGGCTTTCCGGCTTTTGTTTAAACACTTTATGACAGATGCCGCTGGACAAGCTTGCTGACAAGCGCTCCATTAGCCTTTCCTTTTACTTTGGGCATCAGGACACCCATCACTTTGCCCATATCAGCCTTTGACGATGCACCCGTCTCAGCTATCGCTTGCTGAACGAGCTTTTCGACTTCTTCATCACTCAGCTGTTCCGGCATGTAAACACTGATATATTCAAGTTCTTCTTGTACTTTCTGGGCGAGATCTTCACGTCCAGCTTTTTTGAATTCTTGGAGGGATTCATTACGCTGCTTTACTTCGCGAGAAAGGACTGTCAACTCTTCATCTTCGGACAATTGTTTATTGCCCAGCTTGATTGCTTCATTCTGCAATGCAGCTTTTAGCATGCGAATCACTGAAAGCTTTTCTTTTTCTTTGCTTTTCATCGCCTGCTTCATATCCTCATTTAAACGATTTAGAAGATTCATTTGTCCACCCTTTAATTACTTGCGTTTTCTAGCTGCTTCAGATTTTTTCTTGCGTCTAACGCTTGGTTTTTCATAAAACTCGCGTTTCCTATATTCTTGTAGAGTCCCTGTTTTAGAAACAGTACGCTTAAAACGACGAAGAGCATCCTCAAGCGATTCATTTTTGCGAACGACTGTTTTTGACATCTAACTTTCCCTCCCTCCGAACGAGCGATCACATATAAATGGATCGAAATCCATGTACTAAGCAATTATATTATAACAATTATTTCAGGTCAATGGATTGAGCATACGATTTTTTGCATGTTCCGCTAAAACAACCCATATCATTCAGTAGGGGTGAGGACATGCTCTATATCATTTTGTTTTTTTTATTGGCTGCCTGTTTTCTTGCCGGTATGACCTGGATGAGAATCGGGCTTTTTAATCTATCAGGCAGTGCGCTGCAACGTTGGGTGCAGCATGTTACAAACACTCCTCTAAAAAGCATGTGCGCAGGCATTGTGATGACTCTGATTCTTCAAAGCAGCTCTGCAGTGACAGTTATAGCTGTTGGATTGGTATCTGCCGGAATTTTGACATTTCCTCAAACTATCGGCATCATTCTGGGAACGAATATCGGTACAACCGTGACATTGGAAATCATCTCTTTTGATTTATCCGGGTTGATCATTCCTCTTTTCCTTATAGGCGTACTCTGTCTTTTTTTCCAGCATACCAGAGTAAGAAGCTGCGGTTTTATCCTCATCGGAATCGGGATGATCTTCTCCTCCATGAAAGGATTCAGCTGGCTTTCAAGCCCTCTGACAAACATCAGCTTTGTACAGCAGCTCATCCAGCAGTTGGAAATAAATATGCTGTATGCCTTTGCGGCGGGTGTTATATTAACAGCGGTGATCCAATCTGGCACTGTTGCCACAGGCATTGCCATGAGCTTTGTTGGAGCTGGCATATTTGGACTGGAGACAGGCATCCTGATTATGATGGGTTCTAATATCGGTACTTGCTCTACAGCCCTTTTGGCCGGAATAGGTGCAGGCAAAGAAGCTCGGCTTACGGCATATGCTCATTTATGGCTGAATATTCTCGGTGTCACTTTCTTTCTTCCTTTTATCCATCATTTAGCTGACTGGAGCGCTGCTTTATCAGAAAACCCTGAAACGCAGCTCGCTCATGCAAGCGTGTTGTTCAACATGATTTGTTCCATGGCTGTACTTCCTTTTGCGAACCACTTTGGACAATTCATCATGTGGATGCATCAAAAGAAATCAGTCTTCAGGTAAAAAACAACAAGCGGCCGGCATGAGGAGTTCATCAAGATGAAAACAATCGAAATTTTTTTGACCGTCCATCTCCAATTATGTCCCTGACAGGTTCTTGATGATGCTTACACCTGAACTGGCACCGATCCTGGATGCACCTGCTTTTATCATACTCCTGGCATCTTCTGCCGTGCGGATTCCCCCCGAGGCTTTTACACCCAGATGCTCTCCAACGGCCTCCCGCATCAAAGAAACATCTTTTGCTGTCGCCCCGCCTGTCGAAAAGCCGGTTGAAGTTTTCACAAAATCTGCGCCTGCCCGCTTCGAAATTTCACAAGCCAGTCTTTTTTCTTCGTCGGTCAGCAAACAGGTTTCAATAATGACTTTGACTAAGGCTCTGCCACTGGCCGCTTCTATTACGGCTCGAACGTCTTCTTCAACTAGAGAAAGCTGACCACTTTTTAATGCACCTATATTTAACACCATATCAATCTCTTGGGCCCCTTTTTTAATCGCATCGTCCGTCTCGAATGCCTTTGTTTCGGGGGTGGAGGCTCCCAATGGGAAACCGATGACCGTGGACACTTTTACATCAGAACCATTCAGCAAATCAGCAGCAAACTCAACCCAGGCCGGGTTGACGCACACGGATGCAAATTGATATCCTTTCGCTTCTTTGCATAATTGTTCAATGTCACTTTTTGCAGCATCCGCCTTTAGTAACGTATGGTCGATCATTTGTGCCATAACTTTTGGTTGCATCTAACATGTCTCCTTTGCTTTTCTTTATTGTATAAAAAAACTGCAGCGTATTGCTGCAGTTTCTTATATTGCCATGGAAGCCGGTGTATCCTCATCCATTACGCGCACAAATTGGCCTTCGTTATATGGATACCCTGCCTTTGTAATTTTTACTTTTACCAGCTTTCCGACCATGTTTTCTGTGGCAGGGAAAACAACTTTCAGATAGTTATCTGAATACCCCTCGTATAACCCGCTGTCAGGATCTTGTTTGAATCGTTCCTCAGGAATGACTTCAAGGACCTCATTTTCAAATTGCGAAGCATATTCTTTTGCCAATTGATCGGAGAGGGCAATCAACCGGTGGACGCGCTCATTTTTTAGATTTTCGTCAATTTGATCTTTCATCCTGGCCGCTGGAGTTCCTGTTCTCATGGAATAAGGAAAAACGTGAAGTTCAGAAAAACGATGTTCTTTAACAAAGTTATATGTTTCCATGAACTCCTCTTCGGTTTCGCCCGGGAATCCTACAATTACGTCCGATGTAATCGCCAAGCCGGGCAGTGCTTTTTTCAGCTTTTCAAGACGTTCTGCAAAAAATTCCATTGTATATTTGCGGCGCATTCTTTTCAGGACCGTGTTGGAACCCGATTGTAGCGGGATGTGCAAATGTCTCACGACAAGCCTGGACTTGTCAATGACGTCAATTACTTCATCCGTCAGCTGGCTGGCTTCTATTGAGGAAATCCGAACTCTCTTGAGCCCTTTCACTTGCGCTTCTAAATCTCTGAGCAATGCTGCCAGATTGTAATCTTTCATGTCTTCTCCATAGCCGCCCGTATGAATGCCGGTCAAAACAATTTCTTTATAACCTGCATCCACAAGCTGCTGTGCCTGACGGATGACTTCTTTGGGATCCCTTGAGCGCATCAATCCGCGAGCCCAGGGGATGATGCAGAACGTACAGAAGTTATTGCAGCCTTCCTGAATTTTAAGGGAGGCACGTGTGCGGTCAGTGAAAGCAGGAACATCCAATTCTTCATAGACGCGGTTTTTCATGATATTTCCCACGCCGTTGATCGGCTGGCGTTCTTTTTTGTACTGCTCAATATAATCAAGCATTTTTACCCTGTCCTGGGTTCCTACTACAACATCTACCCCTGGAATAGCCATAATTTCGCCGGGTGAGGTTTGGGCATAACAGCCCGTTACACAAATAACGGCATCCGGATTTTTCCGAATGGCCCGGCGGATCACCTGACGGCTTTTTTTGTCCCCGGTATTTGTGACAGTACAAGTATTGATGACATAGACATCAGCGGTATTTTCAAAATCAACCCGCTCATATCCATTGTTTTTAAACAGTTGCCAGATGGCTTCTGTTTCATAGTGATTCACTTTACATCCTAATGTATGAAATGCCACAGAAGACATTTAATCACCTCATTAATTCAAAATGATAAGAAACAGCGGATAATGCAAATAATGGTGCAGTTTCTGTTCTAAGTATTCTGGGGCCCAGGCCGATCAATCGAAAATGATGATCCTGCAGTTGGGCAATTTCTTCTTCTGACAATCCGCCTTCAGGACCAAATACGATCAATATATGTTCCCCGTGGCTGGCGGATGAGAGCATCTCGGCCAAGCCGCTTGTTTCCCCCTGTTTAGCGGACTCCTCATAAGCAGCAGCTTTATGTGTAAAAAGATGGCTCATATCCAGCAGCTGTCGGAAGGATACAGGCGGCATAACTTCAGGAACTTTTTGCCGATGGGACTGCTCAGCCGCTTCTTTAGCTATCTTTTTCCATCTTTCCAGCTTTTTTGAGCTCTTTTTCTTATCCCATTTTACAATGGAGCGGACAGCAATAAAAGGGACAAATTGTGACGCACCAAGTTCGGTCCCTTTTTGAATGATCCATTCCCATTTATCCCCTTTGGGCAGCCCGCTCGCAATTGTTATTTGAACTGGGAGCTCTTTGACAAACTCTTCCCATTCCTTAATCTGTACTATTGCGGAGGAGTTATCTATCTGTTCAATCACTGCTATTCCGGCTTCACCGCTTGAAAAAACAACAATCAGGGAATCGCCCGGCTTCATTCTCATCACTCGGCTGATGTGATGAAAATCTTCTCCCGCAATTTCCACAGTTTGCTGGCCTTGATAATGGTCATCAATAAAATACCGTTGCATCCTTCCACCTCTAATTCTTACGCCTGGAAATCAGTGCAACCCAGTCACTGATTCGGATCATTTCTTCAACCCGGAATCCTGCCTGCTGAAGAGCCTTCTTTACTTCATCCGCTTTTTTCTCAATAATGCCGGATGTAATAAAAAACCCGTTCTTTTTAACAACGTTAGAGGCATCCCCAGAAAAAGAAATAATCACTTCAGCCAATATATTGGCTACGACGACATCTGCTTTGGTTGTAATTCCTTGAAGTAAATCATTTTGTTCAACTGTAATGACATCATCGGCCTGATTTAAAGAGATATTTTGCCTGGCTGCTTCCACGGCCACGCTGTCTAAGTCGAGGGCTTTAACACTTTTGGCCCCAAGAAGAGCAGCTGCAATGCTCAGCACACCAGATCCGGTACCGACATCAATGACCGTATCACCCGGCCTGACTGTCTTTTCAAGAGCCTGGATACACATCACCGTTGTCGGATGAGTTCCAGTCCCAAAGGCCATGCCGGGGTCCAATTCAATCACCAGTTCATTTTCGGCCGGATGGTATTCCTCCCATGTCGGAACGACGGTAAACCGTTCGGATATCTTCACGGGATGATAGTATTTTTTCCATGCAGTCGCCCAGTCTTCCTCTTTGACATCTGTTATAGTGATTTGTGCCTTCCCAATATCTATTTGAAAATCCGCCAATTGTTTTATTTTTTCTTGTATGGAAGCTAAGGTTTCCATGAGACCATTTGTCTCCGGCAAATAGGCTTTGATCACAACTCCCTCTTCAGGAAAGTCGTTCGGGTCCAGTTCATAGATTTCGCCAAATGGATGGTCTCTATCACGCAAAAAATCTGCCCTGTCTTCAATAGCCAAGCCGCCTACTTTTGCTTCATGCAAAATAAAACTGATGGGTTCAACTGCTTCATTTGTGGTAAGAATGCTCATTTCCTTCCAGTTCATTCGCCGGCTCCCTTTGATTTATTCCCCTTTAAAAGCACGCTTCATTTTTCCAAAAAAACTTTCATTCTGTTCGTCCGGTACATTTCCGCTGATTTCTGCAAATTCCCGCAATAGTTCTTTTTGCCGGTCATTCAGCTTTGTCGGGGTGACAATTTTAACGATAACATGCTGGTCTCCTTTTCCAAAACCTCGAACATTTTGGACCCCTTTTTCCCGAAGCCTGAAACGAGTGCCTGTTTGAGTACCCGCAGGAACTTTTAATTTTACCTTTCCATAGAGAGTAGGCACTTCTATTTCATCTCCAAGGGCTGCCTGAACAAAGGTGATAGGCATTTCGCAATATATATCATCCCCATCCCTTTCAAAGAATTCATGCGGCCTGACGTGAAAAACAATAAAAAGATCTCCGGGAGGCCCCCCGTTCACACCTGGCTCTCCTTGCCCGGCAACTCGCATTTGCTGGTTGTCATCAATTCCTTTCGGAATCTTGACATTAATTTTTTTCCGATTCTTTACTTTCCCGTCCCCATAGCAAGTTGGGCATTTTTCTTTAATGATTTTCCCTGTTCCTTGACAATGGTTACAGATTCTTCGGTTAACGATTCTTCCAAAGGGTGTTTCCTGTTCTATATTCAACTGGCCTGACCCATGACAGTGGCTGCACGTCTCGGGAGTTGTCCCTGGCTTTGCCCCAGAGCCTCTGCAAGTGTCACAAGTTTCTTCTCTCGGAATTTCAATGACGGTTTCCTTGCCAAATATGGCTTCTTCAAAAGTCAATGACATCGTATATTGTAAATCAGCCCCTTGTCGCGGAGCATTCGGATCCCTTCTGCCGCCTCCAAAAAAAGTGCTGAAAATATCTTCAAATCCCCCGAAACCGCCGAAATCAGAACCTCCGCCGAAACCGCCAAATCCGCCCTGCGGACCTTCATGGCCAAATTGATCATATTGGGCTCTTTTTTGATCGTCACTTAATACTTCATAGGCTTCGCTGATTTCTTTAAACTTCTCGTCTGCTCCGGGTTCTTTATTAATATCCGGGTGATACTTTTTTGAAAGACGCCTGTACGCTTTTTTTATCTCATCCTTTGAGGCATCTTCCGATACGCCAAGTACTTCATAATAATCCCTTTTGCTCATGCTCCCACACTCCCGAATCTTTTCACATAACGTTCATTTTATCATACTCAATGCCATCATTAAAAGAAGAATACCGATATTTCCAGACTCATGAATAAAGTCAAAGCCCGAAATCGGGCTTTGACTTTATTGCTGGAAAGTGTGATTACTTGGAACCTTTGTCGTCATTGACTTCCTCATATTCTGCATCAACAACATTATCATCTGCGCCTGCTGTACTGCTGTCTCCAGCTCCTTGTTGAGCTTGAGCCTGTTTAGCAGCTTCTTCATAAAGTTTAACGGAGAGGTTTTGTACGATCTCCTGCAAGGCATCTTTCTTCGTACGGATTTCGTCAATGTCATCTTTTTCTACTGCAGCCTTCAGCGCATCTTTTGCTTCTTCTGCTTGTTTGACCTCTGACTCATCCACTTTGCCTTCAAGTTCTTTTAGCGTTTTTTCTGTTGTAAAAATCAACTGGTCCGCTTCGTTTTTAAGCTCGACTTCCTCTTGGCGCTTCTTGTCTTTTTCCGCATTTTCCTCAGCTTCTTTGATCATGCGCTCCACTTCTTCTTCAGAAAGGCCAGAGGAAGATTTAATTGTGATATTTTGCTCTTTCCCGGTTCCCAGGTCTTTTGCGCTGACGTTGACGATCCCGTTTTTATCAATGTCAAACTTTACTTCAATTTGCGGTACGCCGCGCGGAGCAGGTGGAATATCAGTCAGTTGAAAACGCCCAAGAGTTTTATTGTCTGCTGCCATTGGACGTTCACCCTGCAGTACATGAATGTCTACCGCCGTCTGGTTATCGGCTGCAGTAGAGAATACCTGCTGTTTGGAAGTAGGGATCGTAGTATTTCTCTCAATCAGTTTTGTAAAGACGCCGCCCATAGTCTCGATTCCAAGGGAAAGAGGAGTAACATCGAGCAGAACAACATCTTTAACGTCTCCGGAAAGCACTCCACCCTGGATGGCAGCACCCATAGCAACCACTTCATCAGGGTTTACGCCTTTATGAGGGTCTTTGCCGGTTTCCTTTCGGATCGCTTCCTGTACAGCCGGAATACGTGTTGATCCCCCGACAAGGATCACTTTGTCTATTTCAGATGCCGTAATGCCAGAATCCTTAATCGCCTGACGGGTAGGGCCCATTGTTTTTTCCACGAGATGAGAAGACATTTCTTCAAATTTTGCCCTGGTTAATGTAATTTCAAGGTGAAGCGGCCCAGCCTCACCCGCCGTAATAAACGGGAGGGAAATTTGCGTCTGAGCTACGCCCGACAGATCTTTCTTCGCTTTTTCCGCTGCATCTTTTAACCTTTGCAGAGCCATTTTATCTTGTGACAGGTCAATACCATGTTCTTTCTTAAATTCTTCCACAAGATAGTCAATAATGACCTGGTCAAAATCGTCTCCACCCAACTGGTTGTCACCGGCTGTGGCCAATACTTCAAACACACCGTCGCCAAGTTCAAGAATAGAGACATCAAACGTACCGCCGCCAAGGTCATAGACTAAAATCGTCTGGTCTTCATCCGTTTTTTCAAGTCCATAGGCAAGAGCAGCCGCTGTGGGTTCGTTAATGATCCGCTCTACCTCAAGCCCGGCAATTTTCCCGGCATCCTTCGTAGCCTGGCGCTGCGAGTCATTGAAATAAGCAGGAACCGTAATAACGGCTTTATCTACTTTTTCTCCCAGGTAATCCTCCGCATAAGATTTCAGATATTGAAGAATCATGGCAGATAATTCCTGTGGTGTATATTCCTTGCCTTCTATGTCCTCTTTAAAGTCAGAACCCATGTGGCGTTTAATGGATATCACTGTATGAGGGTTCGTTATCGCTTGGCGTTTAGCTACTTCCCCTACTTGAATTTCCCCATTTTTAAAAGCTATGACAGAAGGCGACGTGCGGTTGCCTTCTGGGTTTGGAATGACTTTGGGCTCACCGCCTTCGAGCACTGCGACACATGAGTTCGTCGTACCCAAGTCTATACCGATGATCTTGCTCATGTCAGATAACCTCCTTAACAATATGTAAAAGCACTATTTACTTACTTTAACCATAGATGGCCGGATCACCCGATCCTTCAAGAGATACCCTTTTTGGAATTCTTCCAAAACGATATTCTCTTCTGTACCTTCTTCTTCCGCCTGCATGACAGCCTGATGGAGGTTAGGATCAAATTCCTTACCTACAGCATCAATTTGCTTGGCTCCTTCCGTCTGCAGGGCATCAATAATGCTCCGGTAGACCATTCCGACACCGTCAAGCAAAGCTTTCGTCTGTTCGTTGTCAGGTTCAATCTGCATAGCTCTTTCAAAATTGTCAAGAGCTGGAAGAAGGTTCGTGATCAACTCTTGCGCTCTATATTTCTCAGCCGCTTCCTGGTCAAGTTTGGCCCGGCGGCGAGAATTGTCAAAATCGGCAAGCAGACGTAAGTAACGATTCTCTTTTTCCTCAAGCTGACCCTCGAGTTCTTTTATTTTGGCTTTCAACTCATTATCCTGATCTGTCCCCTGTTCAGAATCAGCCGGGATCTTCTCGGCTCGAACGTCTTCCTGTCCGCTTGGATTTTCATTTATTTTGTTATCTGCATATTCCTCCTGATTCAGCTCTTCGGGCTGTACAGTTTCTTTAGATTCTTCCTGCATGTCTTCACCTCCTTAAAAGAAAAGCGTAGGCGCCTTGCCCAGCCCCGACAAGCATAAGATAAACGCAGAAGAAGGCGGTCTTTGCCTTCAGCTGTGATTGGCTTATGACCTCGAGGGGCTAGGCGCCGAAGCTGGACAAGCGAAAAGCGTAGGCGCCTTGCCCGGTCCTGAACAAGCAATCTTATATCCAAAAAGAAGGGAAATTAGCATACGCTAATTTCCATTCCCGGATTGTGGTTTACTGTTCATTAAACATGTTTGTTAATGCCTGGCTCATATCCTTGCTCAGTACATCCAGCAGGCTGATCACCCTGGAGTACTCCATGCGTGTTGGACCTAAAATAGCTATGGTCCCAACCGGCTCTTTTGCGATAGAGTAAGTAGCCGTAATCAGGCTGCAGTCTTCTATCGCCATGTTCTTGTTTTCTTTGCCTATCGAGACATGAATGCCATTTGGTGTATGTTTAAAGAGTTCGTAAAACCCGTCTTTCTTTTCAATCATATCCAGCAATGATCTGATTTTATGAATATTGTTGAACTCAGGCTGATTCAGCATATTGGTCTTTCCGCCGAAGAAAATTTTTTCATTTCCCGGCATATCAATGGCCTGTAAAAGGGATTGCAGCAGCCGATCGTATTCATTTATATTTCGCTTGAGCAATTCTGCAACCTCAAACTCAATCTTGTCCCTTAACTCTGATATCGGAACTCCTGTTAATTTGTCATTTAACCAATTGACCAGTTTCTCTATATTTCCCGATGTATAATTGTCCGGCAATGAAAAAATTTTATTTTCAACATGACCGGTATCTGTAATAATGACAGCAACCGCTTTGTCTCCGGTAAGCGGTACAATCTGCAGCTGCTTCAGCTTGTTTTCCTTGACAGCGGGTCCCAGGAGAATTGCCGTGTAGTTCGTCAGCTCGGACAGAACACTGGCAGACCTTTGGACTACGTCTTCAAGTTCATAAATTTTCTCTGCAAAAATGGATCGTATGATTTGTCTTTCATGGGCACGCAGCATTTCCGGTGCCAGCAGGTGGTCCACGTAATATCTGTACCCCTTTTCGGACGGGATACGTCCGGACGAAGTATGGGTTTTTTCAATATATCCATGTTCTTCCAAATCCGCCATTTCATTACGGATGGTTGCAGAGCTAAGATTTATTTCAGCTTTTTTTGATAATTTTCCCGAGCCGATGGGTTGGGCATATCTGATAAAATCATCAATGATAGCTTGTAATATGAGTAGTTGACGATCTGTCAGCACCATTCATCACCTCTTTTAGCACTCTATGATCATGAGTGCTAAATCTACTTTATAAAGTAACAAAATGACCCAATGATGTCAACGAATTTATATACCTTTACCGATAAAGCTTTAGGATAAAAGAAAGGCTTGAAACACTTCGTTTCCAAGAAAAAGACCCTGACGGGTCAGGCGGATCGTCCCGTCTTTTTCTTCAATCCACCCTTTTGCGCATAGGCTGCTGAATTGTTCACGAAACAGACTCCTGGGATCAACAGAGAATTTCTGAATAAAGTGAGATATACTGACACCAGACCTTTTTCTTAAACCGAGAAACATTTCCTCTTCCATCTTTTCCTGATCGGTAACTGTATGTTGTTCTATGATTGGAAGAGAGCCCTTTTCAAGCGGGTTCATATACTTTTTCAGCGGACCGTAATTAGAATAACGTATACCCCTTACATATCCGTGTGCGCCTGCCCCAAAACCGATATATTCCTCATTATTCCAATATACGAGATTATGAATACTTTGAAAGCCCGGATTGGAAAAATTGCTTATTTCATACTGGTCATGGCCGCTTTTGGCCATTTCATCTATAAGCATCTCGTACATGGCAGCCTCCTGATCTTCACCCGGCAACCTCAATTGCCCTTTCCTCATTAAATTGTAAAAAACAGTCTTTGGCTCAACAAGGAGAGAGTACCCCGAATAATGAGGAAGATCCAATTCGATGGCTTTCTTTAAAGTTTCTGCAAAATCTTCCAGCGTTTGACCCGGCAAAGCATAAATTAAATCAATGCTGATATTTGAAAAGCCGGCTTTTTGAGCAAGGCGGATGGACCGGTATACATCCTTCACCTGATGCGAACGGCCAATTTTTTTTAACAGACTGTCATTAAATGATTGTACACCGAGGCTCAGCCTGTTCACACCATGGTCAGCAAGAACACGCAGCTTTTCTTCGGTCAAATCTCCGGGGTTGGCTTCAAAAGTAAATTCCCCACCCTCAAAAGGCAGGTTCCGTCTAATCGCGGAACATAATACTTCCAGCTGGTCTGCACTTAGCGCTGTGGGTGTGCCGCCTCCTACAAAAATTGTCTTTAATGACAAATCCGGAATCTGTTCTATATATAGTTTAAATTCTTTTTCCAGCAGCTGCAAATATTCATCTACCGGCTGCGTGTGCAGAAAAAACTTATTAAAGTCACAATAATGACAGATCTGCTCACAAAATGGAATGTGAATATAGGCTGAGTTCAATTTCTTCACGACCTTTGTTATAGTAGAACAAAAATAAAAGAAAGGAATCTTTTAATCCTTTCTTTTATTTTACCTTAACCGTTATGATTAGCTGTTTCCTGTGTCATCCATTTTCAATACAGCCATAAAGGCCTCTTGTGGAACCTCTACGGATCCCACCTGTTTCATCCGCTTCTTCCCTTCTTTCTGCTTTTCAAGCAGTTTTCTCTTACGGGAAATATCTCCGCCATAGCACTTGGAAAGCACGTTCTTCCTTAGTGCTTTTATCGTCGACCTCGCAACAATTTTTTGCCCGATGGCAGCCTGTACCGGCACTTCAAATTGCTGGCGTGGGATGAGTTCCTTCAGTTTCTCTACAATGTTCTTTCCTCGTTCATACGAGAAATCCTTATGAACGATAAAGCTGAGAGCATCCACTTTCTCGCCATTTAATAAAATATCCATTTTTACTAGATTGGACGGTTTATAGCCAATTGGCTCATAGTCAAAAGAAGCGTAGCCTTTTGTATTGGATTTTAACTGATCAAAAAAGTCATACACAATTTCGGCCAGCGGTATTTCATAAACCACATTGACTCTGATGTCGTCCAGATACTGCATGTCTATGAAATGCCCCCGTTTTTCCTGAGCTAATTCCATAACGGCCCCCACATAATCGTTTGGCACCATCATGGAGGCCTTAACATATGGCTCTTCGACTCTTTCCACGAGCTGGGCTTCAGGCATATTTGCAGGATTATCAACAGATATTTCTGTACCGTCATTTAAAAAAACCTTATAAACAACACTGGGCGCGGTGGTAATCAAATCGATCCTGAATTCACGCTCAATCCGCTCCTGGATAATTTCCATATGAAGAAGTCCGAGGAAACCACACCGGAACCCAAACCCGAGGGCCTGCGAAGTTTCGGCTTCATATTCAAGTGCGGAGTCGTTTAATTCCAGCTTTTCCAAAGCTTCTCTCAAATCATTAAACTTTGCCGAATCGATCGGATATAATCCGCAAAAGACCATAGGATTCATTTTACGGTAGCCGGGCAGGGGCTCGCTTGCAGGGTGTTCCGCATGGGTAATGGTGTCCCCTACACGAGTATCTGCAACATTTTTGATGGAAGCTGTAACAAATCCGACATCCCCTACTGTCAGTTCATCCACTAACATGGGCTTGGGAGCATGAACGCCGACTTCAGCCACCTCAAACTCCTTCCCGGTTGCCATCATTTTAATTTTATCTCCTGCTTTTAAGGTGCCGTCTATTACACGAATGGATGCAATCACTCCTCGATAGGCATCGTAAAGGGAATCAAAAATGAGTGCTTTTAACGGTGCTTCCGGATCTCCTTCAGGTGCAGGCACTTTTTCAACAATCTGTTCCAGAATATCTTCTATTCCAATGCCAGCTTTGGCTGAAGCTAAGACCGCATCAGATGCATCCAGTCCGATGACATCTTCAATTTCTTGCTTGACTCTTTCAGGTTCAGCGGCAGGCAAGTCAATTTTATTGATGACCGGAACAATTTCCAAATCATTATCAAGGGCAAGGTATACATTGGCAAGCGTCTGAGCCTCTATTCCCTGTGCTGCATCCACAACAAGAATGGCTCCTTCACAGGCAGCCAGACTACGAGACACTTCATATGTAAAATCAACATGCCCCGGGGTATCAATCAAATGGAAAATATATTCTTCCCCATCATTTGCTTTGTACTTTAATTGGACAGCATTTAACTTTATCGTAATGCCCCGTTCCCGTTCCAAATCCATGGAATCCAGCAATTGGTTTTTCATTTCTCTGGAAGACAACGCTTTTGTTTTCTCAAGAATCCTGTCCGCCAAAGTGGATTTTCCATGATCAATGTGGGCAATAATAGAGAAATTACGGATATTTTTTTGTCTTTTTTTCCTGTCATTTTGATTCATTTTTGTTCACTCCTGTTAATAGGCACATGTCCACTAGGTTAGATTATATCAGCCCGGCACTCAATTCACAAAAAAAAAAGCGCATGGAAATTCATGCGTTTTTATCAAATACGTATTCAAGACGAAAAGAGCTTCAAAAAAAATTGAATCAGTGCATCGGTTGCCTCTCTTACAAAAGAAGCAAGGGCTTTTCCCATCGACGAAAAAATATTAAACGTACCAATCTTCTCCAGGTCTTCTTTTTTCTTTGACAATTGATCGGCATGCTGGATTTCACTACCTAGCACCTCAGCCTCTATTTGTCCGTCTTCACCTTCATGGATGGAGACAGGAGACGGAAGTGACGGTTCTTCATAGCCCTTCATATTTTGCATCCCCTGATGTGCTTTTTCCATTCCGATAAATACACCTATAAATAGAACCAGCACAACAATGAGACATTTACCGATGAATTTCCCCAAACCGATCACCTCCAAAATCCCGTCCTATATTTCCTCTACTAAAACAGTATGTGTCATAGAGAGTTCATAGAACTTCCAAGTGTTACCGTGTTTTAAATCCGGCGTCTTCTTGGTTAACTGCAGTATGGAGTGCCGCGTTCAGGCCGGCAGCCAGCAGGTTGGCCATGTCTTCAATGAATACATCAACCTCTTTTGGTGTCACCATCAAGTTATGTCCAAGCGGGGCAAGAACTTCTTGGATCAGCTTTCTTTTTTCATCATCCCCGAGTACGCCCACGATTCCCATAAATGTCTTGCGCTTGTCCTCGTCCGGCATATCTTCCTCTGTTAATTTCTTTTTCTCCCCAAAAGTAAGGCCGGCAGGGGCCAATGACCGGGAAGGTTCTCCTGAATCTTTTATTTCTCTCCCAAAATGCTTCAATATAAAATCAATGGTGTCACTGGTAATCGTAACCGCATCTACAACAGTTGGAACACCAATGGAAATAACAGGAATTCCCAGTGTTTTTTGACTCAATTCCTTTCTTTTATTCCCAACTCCCGAGCCCGGATGAATGCCTGTATCGGATATTTGAATGGTTGCATTCACTCTTTCTATGGACCGGGAGGCCAATGCATCAATGGCTATGATAAAATCCGGCTTGGCCTGTCCGGATACACCGTAGATAATGTCACTGGTTTCTATCCCCGTAAGACCCATTACTCCCGGAGTAATAGAACTGACCGGCCTGTAGCCCTCCTCTACAGTGTGTCCATCCAGTTCAAACAGATGCCGGGTGACAATGATATTTTCACAAACAAGAGGACCGAGCGAGTCAGGCGTAACGTTCCAATTGCCGAGGCCGACGATCAGACAGCTCGCTTGTTTTGGAATTCCGAGCATGGATAGAAAACGGCTGAATTCAGCAGCGAATATTTCCTGAACTTTTTGCTGCAGTACACTATCCTGGCTTCGAATCCCCTGTACTTCAAGTGTTAAATAATGGCCGGATTTTTTTCCGATCTGCTGCTCTCCTTCAGGTGTGATATGTACTGAAGATATTTGGACATCATCCTGTATTCTTTCTTCTATGATGACTCCATTAATTTCTCGTTTCTGGCCTTTTTTTACTGCCTTTTGATCCACAGCGATTTCCAGTGCTTCTTTCGCCAGATCGGTTCTGATTGAATAACGGCTTACATCAAGATCCTGCTCCTTCATATGCAACGCCTCCCTTGATAGTGCCTATTTACTTTTCATCTTCTCCGATATCAGAAAGATTCATGCATCAGAATCCACCGGCTCTTTAATTTATATTGCATTCCTATGGGCTGTTTGGTAAAATACTCTTGTTCTATATTGGATCTTGTATGGGCAATGTTTATGGTTTTCAGGAGGTGAAGGGAATGCCAAACATTAAATCAGCGATTAAACGTGTAAAAACCAATGAAAATAAAAACCAGCAAAATGCAGCATTTAAATCAGCAATGCGCACAGCTGTTAAGAAATTTGAAACGGCTGTAGACCAGAATGATGAAAATGCAAAAGAACTTTTCAAAGATGCAATCAAGCAAGTGGATAAGGCTGTGACAAAAGGAATCATCCATAAAAATACAGCAAACCGCCAAAAAGCACGATTGGCCAAAAAACTCAGCAAAGTGAGTGCTTAATCAACGGATCCATGTAAAAAACGACCTCTGCAGGTCGTTTTTATTTTTGCTCCTGTAGAATTTTCACCAGCAGTAATTCAAGTGCCACTGCCCTGTCCAATCCACCGGTTTTCAGAGTCAGATCACAATCCGCGATCAAATCAATTACCCTTTTCAGTTCCTCCTCCGAGAAAAAGCGCGACTGCTCAGCAGCCAATTTAATCCGATATGGATGGACCTTTATTAGTCCAGCCGCATGCTTTTGGCTGTACCCCCTCGCAGTTAATTCCTTTACTTGATAAATCAGTCTGAATTGTCCTGCAATCAACGATAAAATTTTGATTGGTTCTTCATTTTGTTTCATCAAATCGCGAAAAATTCTAAGGGTCTCATCCATATTCCTTTTCATGATATTTTCTGTTAAAGCAAATACATTCTGTTCCAAGGAACGTGAAATTAAATGTCTGACGGTTTCCTCGGTAATTCTCCCTTTTTTACCGGCATAAAGTGAGAGTTTCATCAGTTCCTCATTTAATATCATCAGGTCCGAACCTGCCATGAACAATAAAGATTCAACTGCAGATCCATCAATGGTTACATCATTTAAACCAGCTCGATCTTGAATCCACTTTTTGAGCTGTTGCTCGTTCAGCGGCTTGGCCTCCAACATTACAGCGTGCTTTTTGAATAGCTTGGTGATTTTTTTTCTCTCATCCAGTTTGGCGTAATCAGCAATAAATACCACTACCGTGTATGGCGCCGGATTTTCCATATATTCCTCAAGTCTCTTCAGATGATGCTCCACTTTCTCCTTTTGCTTTACTGCTGTTAAAAACACTGGGTTATGTAGAATCAGCAGCTTTTTTTCACCGGTAAACGGATACGTTTCGGCATCTTCAATAGCAAGTTCCACGGGGGTTTCTTCCAGATCGTACACCGAATAATTAAATTCAGCATCTTGCTCCGTTAACACGTTTGTCATCAGTTGCTGTTTTACCTCATTGATTAAAAAGGTTTCTGTTCCGTATAATAAATATATAGGAGAGATAGCCTTTTTTTGGATTTTTTCGATCATCGTCATATGCACTCGTCTCTCTTTCGCATTTCTACATATCCATCGTAAAAAAAGAAAGAGGTTTTGACAAGAGGCAAAGGGGGCTGTGCCGCCAACAGCCACAGCTCCCTAATCTATATAAACGCTTTTAAACAAGGCCTAGGACACTTATTTAAAAGCGGGGTAACCAACTGTAAGGATAGTTTGGCCGCCAGCAAAAAAAGTATAGGTGTTAACTCTTGTCAACAGAGGTAAATGGATAGTGGATTTTTTTTTCGGCTTCATCTATACTAAAGTGGAAACAGGAGGGGTAGTTGTGAGAGAATCTGAATTCCAATTTGAACAAAATGTACAGTCCAAGCGCAACGATGCTATCGACTCCGGTATTGGATTCGTAGTATCATTTGTATTCTTCACACTCATTTTTGTGATTGGCACTGTGATTGAAGTACTTGGTAAATGATGAATAAAGAAGAAGTTTGCGTCCGCAAGCTTCTTCTTTATTTTTACAAGGAGTCATTAAAGAATATAGCGTTATCTTGCATTATCATATGGAATTACTGTATGAAAGGTTCCTTTTTTTGATGTAAACCGGTAGTGAACTCCCCCATTTTTATCCGTTCGAAAGATATGAACTTTTTCTGTTTCCAGAATGTCAATCACCTCAGGATGAGGGTGGCCGTAACGATTTGATTTTCCTGCTGATATCACAGCATATTGAGGCTGGATATATTCCACAAACATCTTGCTTGTTGATCCTCTGCTCCCATGATGAGCGACTTTTAACACGTCAATATCCAGGTGTTTATAGGCGGAGATCATTTCTATTTCTCCCGCTTCTTCAACATCCCCGGTAAACAGCCAAGTCAGCCCTCCCATGGACGCGTACAGGACAAGTGAATCATTATTTCCTTCATAATAAGTATCAAATGGAAAAACAAATTGAAAAGTGCCCGATTTATTTTTCCAATTTTCCCCTGCTTGCACTTCCTTTACCTTTATTTTTTGCTCCCATGCCACATGGAGCAGATTGGCCATCACGGGTTTCTCCCAGGAATTGGGGCTGATCCATATTTCTCCTACCCTCAATTCTTTCAAGACATCATTTGCTGCACCGATATGATCAATATCACTGTGGGTTAATATCAGTTTATCAATCCGATGAATCCCTTTGCTTTTCAAAAGAGGGATGAGCGTATCCCTGCCCACCTGATAAGGTGCCGTCCTCTCTTCCCATTCTTCCCTGGGAAAGGTAAGCTGTCCTCCTGTATCAATAAGGTATGTGCCCCGGTTATATGGAAGTTTTATCAAAATGCTGTCCCCCTGGCCCACATCAATAAAGACCACTTCTCCGTACGGGGAATATTTTAGGAAAACAGAATAAAAGAATAAAATGAAAATAAGCGGGAGGATGGCTTTAAACGGCTGTACGTTTTTTTCCCTTAATAAGAAATATAAAAATGTACCACCGCATATAAAAATCATTCCACATGCAGAAGGCTTTCCAGTTACATGTACGGCAAAAGGAACAGTGCTTGCCGCGTTTGCTATGTTTTCAGACAGGGATACCATCTGGTCCAGCAGGTACACGAGGCTATTAAAAGCGGGGATTTCAGTAAAAGACAGGATAAACAGAACGAGTGCAGCAGGAAGTAAAATGAGTGTGTAAAACGGAACATACAGCAAATTTGCTGCCAGACTTAATAGAGAAAACTCATAAAAATGATAGGCAAGGATGGGGGCGGAAGACAGCGCAGAGACGACAGAAATATGAATCATCTTCCTAAGGGCAGAACGGTGATGATCCAAGAGAAAAGACGACATCAACAATGAGAAGCTGACAGCATAGGACAATTGAAATCCAACATGATAGACAAGCATGGGATTGACCATTAAGAATGCAATGAAGCTGATAGAGATGACATCTACTGCAGACAGCGGAAGCCTCCATCTTTTTGATAATAATAACAGAGTTGTCATGATCACCGCACGGATGACCGGGGGGTTTCCTCCAGTCAAAACCGCATACATTGGCAGGAAAACAATCAGCAGCCAAAAAGCAAATTCTCTGGTTAAGCCCATTTTAATACAAAGAAAATAGACAGCACCCGCAATAATTCCCACATGCAGCCCGGAGATAGCTAACAGATGCACAATCCCAAGCCGTTGATAAGCCCGTTCCGATTCTTCTGACATGAGGGAACGGTCACCAAAGACAAGCGCTGCCGTATAGGCAGACAACCTCTCGGGGAATTTGTTTTCAATGATTTGAATTCCGGTTGCCCGCATATTTTGCAGAACAGCAGTGACAGAATTTCGGTGAGCATAACAGCTATCGGCTGCTATCCTGTCGGCTTCTAAGATCCAGTGAATATTTTTCCTTTCTAAATATAAAGCATAGTTGAACGCATGTTCGTTTCGGTTGGGCTCCGGCCGGGTCAATATCCCATCCACATGGCAAGTCATACCGGACCTAAGTTTCTGAAACAAATCATTCTTTTCGTTTTCTGCGGACATAAGATATTGCAGCAGGACCTTTTCTTTGGCTGGGGTGATGGCAACAGCCTTTATCCGGTTGCCGTCGAACTGAGGGGATTCTAAGAGGGTGACAGGTTCCTGGATTTTCCCGGAGGTTGCATATGAAGAGTGATGCCGAGCTTTTGTAAACTCGCTCAACAAAAAGAAAATAAGTACGGTTGTGCAAAAGAAGAAGAAGTAGTTTTGGTTTTTTATGTACTTGACTCTTATGATTATCAATAAAAGAAATAGGATGGTCAAGAAACCAGGCTCAAAAGCAGTGAGGATTCCTAATAATGCCGCCAGGGCCACGTACACCCACTTTCCGGACATTTTTCCCTCCTTAGAGAACGGGGGCATCCCGCCCCCTAATTATTTTGCATAAGCAAACTTCATAAAAATATCTCTGTCAAGCGGTACTTTTTCTACATGTAACCCGGCTTGCTCAAACAGTTCAATGGAGTGCGGGTGGTTTTTGTAATCATCAGCATAATAGACCGCTTTAATCCCGGCTTGGATAATTCCCTTTGTACATTGGAGACATGGAAAATGCGTGACATATATCTCAGCTCCGTCCGTCGGAACTCCAAACTTCGCACATTGAATGACGGCGTTCATCTCAGCATGAATGGTACGGACACAATGTCCGTCAATGACATAACACCCTTCGTCAATACAATGTACGCCACCTGCTATGGATCCATTGTATCCCCCCGCAATAATCCGGTTGTCCCTGACAATTGTCGCACCAACCGTCAACCTTGTACATGTACTCCGAAAGGATAATAAGTGGCTTTGGGCCATAAAGTATTGTTTCCATGATATTCTTTCCATAAGCTGCTCCCTTTTTATCTATTTTCTTTAGTTTATCGGCTTGGATCTGTTCCAGTCAATTCACAGAAATCAGCTCTTGGAGCCTCTCAAATGTTTTTTCTCCGATTCCCGAAACATTTTTGAGGTCTTCCGGTGTCTTAAATCGTCCTTGCTCCTCCCTGTAGTCCATAATGGCCTGTGCTTTTGAGGGCCCTATCCCCGGAAGAGTTTCCAGTTCAATCAGTTCTGCCTTGTTTATATTTATTTTTCCTTGATCTTGTGAAGCGGGGACAAATCCTGCAGCAGGACCACTTTCTTCCAATTCTCCTTGTTCCGGGATATAAATCACCATTTCATCATGCACTTTTTGCGCGAAATTAATTTGTTTTTCATCAGCAGTTTCTTCCAGTCCTCCAGCCTGCTGTATTACATCCAAAATGCGGTCGTCCTCATTTGCTTCATACAGTCCAGGGCTGGAAACAGCCCCTTTTACATCGACATATATAGGACCTGCTACATCTTCCAGTTCTTCTTCAGGAGCCTGTCCGGGATATCCTTCAAATATAGGAGGTTCCTGCAGTCCCCCCCTTTCACCCGGTCGGCCAATAAACAACAATCCTGCCAGGACCGTCACTGCAAGGCTGATCAAAATTGTTTTGTATTTCTCAAACCAGATCAATTTACTTGCCTCCTTTGCCTGATGAATATTTACAATTGCAAAAACATACATTGTCAGGAATAGATGTTTAAGGGGGAAACAGCATGAAGGTAGGATTTATAGGTACAGGAAATATGGGAACCATTCTTTTGGAAGCCTTAATCAGCGGCGGAGCAGTTTCTCCTTCGAATATTTTCGTAACAAACCGTACGAAGTCAAAAGCTCTCAGACTGCAGCACAAATATAGGGAAATTACTGTAACGGACGATGCTGAGGAAGTCATAGTACAGGCGGACATCGTCTTTCTTTGCATAAAGCCTATCGATATGATTGCTTTCATCAAGGAAAGAGCATCATTATTTTCAAAGAAACAATGCCTTGTTTCTATTACGAGTCCCATCCAGGTTCCTTGGATTGAACAATTGGTGGAAGCATCTTGTGCCCGGGTCATACCAAGCATTACAAACAGAGCATTGGCAGGAGTTTCGCTTTTTACTTATGGAATTCACTGTGAGGAATATTGGAAAAGGTTACTTTGGGAGATGTTTTCTAAAGTATCTGTACCGCTTGAAATTGATGAAAGGATTGTAAGGGTATCTTCAGATATTGTCAGCTGCGGCCCGGCATTTATCAGTTTTCTGACAAGATGTTTTATTGAAGCCGCTGCAGCTGAAACAAATATCGATGAGGATACAGCTGCTGTTCTAGCGGAAAATATGCTGATCGGCATGGGGGAACTGTTGAAACAAAAGCATTATACCCTTCCCGCCCTTGAAGAAAAAGTATGTGTAAAAGGAGGAATTACAGGAGAAGGGCTCGCTGTTTTACAGGAAGAAAAAGGAGAAATGTTTGAAAAACTGTTTCGTGCTACCCATAAAAAATTTGCGGATGAAGCATTTCATATTCGGGAAAAGTTTAATGTATAAGAGTATAATTCGACAAACCTATGAAAACTCCTTCTGTCTATACGAAAATTTATCCCATCTATCCGGGGCTGGAATATAGTAGAAAGGCCGAACTTTCGGTTAGTAACTTTTTCAAACTCGCAGGAGTTTTACATCAACCATTTGCCCGGCCTCTCTTTACTTTTTTCTGCAAGTAAAAAAAAGACGCCGTGATGTTTCGTCAGGAGGCTGACCGGAAAAGTCTGCTGTGACTGAGAGAATCTCAAATCCGGCTTCCATCAGCCATTCTTGATAATCCTGCAGCAGGTAAGTCCGCTGTTTGTGAAGTTCGTCCATCCTTTGATATTGCCCTGTTCTCTCATCCAAAACAAAAAACGTAATGGCATGTTCAGCTGAGCAGGGCTCCTCTCCGGGATAGGCATCCCATATATAAGCAACATTATCCTCATTCAGAGTAAAAGTCTGATGGGCAAACCCTTGGTCCATTTGATACACAGAATGAACATCAAATAACAGGAGCCCCCCAGAAACGAGATGTTCGTGAGCAGCACGAAATGTTTTTTTCACTTTTTCAGGCGTAGGTAAATAATTCAGTGAGTCACAAAAGATGGTGATGATGTCGTATTCCGGCAACCCTTCCAGTTCACTCATGTCTTGATGATATAAGGGAAGAATAAGCCCTTCGTTTTCTGCTTTTTCGGCTGCCACTGCCAGCATATCCTCTGATAGATCCACACCCGATACATGGAAGCCTTCTTTCATTAAAAGGATGGCCATTTCTCCAGTGCCGCATCCCAAATCAAGCACCCGGACTCCGGGTGCCTTCCATCGATCCTTATTCTCTTTCAAAAAGCGGACCCAGCGATCGTACGGAGCCTCCTCCATTAACTTATCATATACATAGGCCAGCTGTTCATAACTCACGGTGCCAGTTCCCTCTGTACATTCTCCATCGGTGCATCTCCCCACAGTCTTTCGAGATTATAATAGCTTCTCTCATCACGGTGGAATATATGAGCAATGACATGGCCCATATCAATCAATACCCACCTGGCCTCTTCGAAACCTTCCATCTTCTTTATATCAAGGCCCAATTTTTCTGCACTTAATTTCACTTCTCTTGAAATGGCTTGAACCTGTTTTTCCGAAGTCCCGTGACAAATGAGAAAATAATCGGAAATCAGTGAGATTCCCTGCATATTTAACACTACAATATCTTCCGCCTTTTTATCATCTGCTGCTTTTACAACTGTCTTCAATAGTGTTTTTGAGTCCAAGCTTTCATCTCCTCCTTATTTGGGTGCCATAGCATTATAAGCTTCAAATGTATCCGGGTAAACGGTAGCCGATTGACCAATCAAGTATTTGATGGTATTGCCTAGAGATTTGAACACGGCCATATCCAATTGTTGGTCTGCCAGTTGACGGACTTCATCCAGCCCGGGGAATTTTCTTCCCGGTTCAATATAGTCTGCAATATACACTATTTTTTCCAGCAAGGACATGCCTGCTCTGCCGGTCGTATGATAACGGATGGCGTTCAGGATCTCCTCATCTTTTATACCCACTTCTTCCTGTACAAGAACTGCACCTGCAGGTGCATGCCATAGCTCAGGATGAAAATCCAGCAACCGGGAATCCAATCGGTACTCGATAATTAATTCTTTCAGCTCGCTAATCGGCTGAAGTTTTGCGTAATCATGAAAAATTGCAGCCAGGACCGTTCTTTCTACATCTGCACCATACTTTACCGCTAGCTTCTCTGCAGTTTCCGCAACTCGGACTGTATGGTCGTATCTGGGTCCAGATATTTTTTCACTCAGAATCTGATAAGCCTGTTCACGTTTCATATAAGTGATGCTCCTCTATATAGCGAATCACACGTTCAGGGGTTAAATACCTGATGGAGTCTCCATTTCTAACCCGATTCCTGATCATGGACGAGGAAATTTCAATCATGGGAACTTTTACGTTCAAAATCGGATATGGGGTCTCCAATGTATAATCAGGTCTGTTTGTACCTACAAATTGAACAAGTTCAAGCAGCTTGTCAATGTTGTACCAACGAGGCAAAAACTCTACCATGTCTGCTCCAATGATAAAATAGTACTCCGCATTGGTTTCCTGCTCCCGGATAGCTTTCATTGTGTGGTAAGTATACGACGGACCTTCCCGATGCAATTCAATTGTGTCAACAGAAAATAAAGGGTGGTCTTCAATTGCTAGTCTCAACATAGCCAGCCGGTCCTGTGCAGTCGTCCCGCTCCGCTTTTCCTTATGTGGCGGCTCACGGTTAGGCATCAGCCTTACTTCATCCAACTCTAATTGATTCAAAACCTCATTGGCAATGATTAGATGTCCCATATGAGGCGGATCAAATGTCCCCCCTAAAATCCCTATTTTCCTCTTCATACAAATCAACCCTTCACGGGAAGATCAATTTGTTTATTATCCGTGGATTCCTTGTAAAGAACGATGACGCGTCCGATGATTTGTACCAATTCAGCTTGTGTTCCCTGGACGATTTCTTCAGCCACCGTTTCTTTATCATCTTCACAGTTTTGCAGGATATTCACTTTAATCAACTCTCTTGCTTCCAGTGCATCTTGGATTTGCTTGACCATATTGGCATTTACCCCGCCTTTTCCGACTTGAAAAATCGGCTGAAGATGATGGGCTTTGGCACGTAAAAATCTCTTTTGTTTTCCTGTCAGCATGATGTTCCTCCCAAGCAGTGTTGGATCGTCTCTTTCATCCGAGTCACATTTGGTTTTGTATTCGTCCATTTTTCAAAGGCCAATGCTCCCTGATATACAAGCATGGCAAGACCATTCTGAGTTGTAGCGCCATACCGAGCTGCTTCCTTAAGAAATTGAGTTTCTCCAGGGTTATAGATGATATCTGAAACGAAAGCCCCGGGGGTTAATCCTTGCAGTGAGATAGGGCTGCTATAGATATCAGGCTCCATACCGATCGAAGTTGTTTGGATAATCAATGAATACTTGCCGATGCTGGCCTCAGCCTCCTTGAGTGATAAGGCTTGAGAATCTGCTTGATACGGCTGATTTTCAATGAGATTTTTTGCTGTTTGAACCGTTCTGTTGGCAATGTCCACTTGATGAACACCTTTAGACAAAAGAGTGTAATAAATGGCTTTGGCAGCTCCGCCTGCCCCAACAATCAATGTCTTTTCTCCTGAAAGATCATCTTTCCAATCCTCTTTTAGAGATGCTACAAATCCTTCGCCATCAGTATTATAACCGACAAACAGGCCATTTTCTCTGACGACTGTATTTACAGCTCCAATCGCTTCCGCAAGCGGGTCCACTTTGTCCAACAATGGGATAATCGCTGTTTTGTGGGGTATAGTGATATTAAAGCCATTCATACCCATTACTTTCATTCCCTCAACAGCTGTCTTTAAATCTTCCCCTTTTATGTGAAAAGGATGATAATAAGCATCTATTCCGAGTTCATTCAGTTCTCTGTTATGCATGACCGGTGATAATGAATGGGAGATGGGATCGCCAATCACACCAAATAACTTTTTCAATCTACTCATCCTGTCTTCATATTTTTTCATCAAATAAGAGAAGGCCGCAACAATACGGAAACACCTTTAGGTGCATAGGCAGCTATGTTTGCACCTTTTTCCTTTACCGTAACCCAGCCCAATCCTGAAAAAACAATATCCGTTTGATCTGATTTAATGGAAAACTCATGCCTGACAAGTTCCGGGAAATCCTCCAATTCATTTTTATTTGGAGGCTGGAGCATACCGCCGGCATGCTTTTCATACAAATCATCGGCTTTTTCCAATTTCGTCCGGTGTATATCCAGGCTGTTGGACAAATAGCAGATGATAGAGCGCCTTCCGCCTTGTATATAATCTAAACGTGCAAGCCCTCCAAAAAAGAGGGTTTGTCTTTCATTTAATTGGTAGACCCTCGGCTTTATTTCTTTTTTCGGCGTGATGGTTTTCAACGCCTTTTTACTAACAACATGTGCCATTTGGTGGTGATTCATTATTCCAGGGGTATCGACAAGCTTCTTCCCATCGTCAAGCGGAATTTCAATCATATCCAACGTAGTGCCGGGGACATGTGAAGTGGTAATGACTTCCTCACGGCCCGCAGCAGTTTTAATCACTTGGTTGATAAACGTTGATTTTCCAACATTGGTACAGCCTACCACATACACATCTCTTCCTTGGCGGTATGTTTCTATCTGTCCGAGAGCTTCCTGGATGCCCAGGCCTTTTTCTGCGCTCACCAGCAAAATGTCCACTGGGGTCAGTCCCATTTCCCTGGATTGTGCTTTCATCCACTGGATCAGTTTATTTTTATTTGTTGATTTCGGAAGCAAATCCACTTTGTTCCCGATCAGGAGCACCTGATTTCTTCCCGCAAAACGTTGGATCCCCGGGATCCAGCTTCCGTTAAAATCAAAAATATCGATAATTTTTACAACGAGACTATCAGTGCTGCCGATCGCATGCAGGATATCCAGAAAGTCCTGATCTGATAATTCTACATCCTGGACTTCATTATAATGCTTTAACCTAAAACATCTTTGGCAGATGACTTCTTCTTTTTCCAATGCAGAAGGCGGCGTAAAACCGAGTTCGCCTGGCCTTTCCGTTTGAATAGAAACACCGCAGCCTATGCAATGAATGTCTTGATTCACACTTTATTCCTCCCAATGAATGAGGCCTTTGCGTTTAAGCAATGCCATAATCCTTCTCTCAACCATCCGGTTAAATCGGGTAAAAAAGCCATCAGATTGTGCGACCGGCACCACAAGGATTGTGTATAGACCTGCGCGGTTCCCGCCGAATACATCCGTTAACAACTGATCTCCTATAATGACGGTCTCTTCTCTTGACAGACGCATCTCTTTCATTGCCTGTAAAAAAGCTTTTCTGGAAGGCTTTTTTGCTCTGCATATGAATGGGATGTTCAACGGGTTGGAGAATTCGCCGACTCTCTGTTCATTATTATTTGACACAATCGTCACTTTCATGTCATGGTTCTTTAACTCTTCCAGCCATTCAATCAGCTGCGGAGTTGCCTCTGGTCTATCCCATTCAACCAGTGTATTATCCAAGTCTGTAATAATTCCTTTTACACCTTTTGCTTTTAAAGCAGCAGGATCTATGGAAAAAACACTTTTGACATACTCATCTGGTAAAAAACGTTTTAACAACATGCGCACCTCATTATTTCTACATCTCTTTTTATCATATATAAATCGTCCCTGTGTTTCAAAATTTTACAGGAACAAAAATATTAACAAAACTTTTCGACAAATTCTATCAATACCCCAAACTGTGGGTAACTTTATAAACATTACATGTCAGTATACGACTGGCATCAACAGCGTTATAAACAGATTAACCACAAGTTATCCACTAAAGGTTGTGGATAAAGGAACGCTTGTTCCACAATGGGTTCTTTGCTAAAGTAAATGTCAAATAGTAGAACCGATTATCTTAATCATATCCCTTACTGCAGAACGTGAACGATTCATGGAGGTGAAGCTGGTGAAGAAGCTTTCCGATGAACTATTAATCGAAACTTATTTCAAAGCAAAGAAACTGAATTTGTCCCAAGAATTCATCAGTTTAATGGAATCAGAAATCAGGCGGCGTTCTATTGCATGCCAGTACAAGAACGCCATATTAACACGTTCAACGTAAGTGCACCTTTTTCCAAGGTGCTTTTTTCATGATCTGATGGCTTGCCTGCTTTTATCCTGCCTTATTATACCATTTGTTCCGGCTTGCGGACATGTTTATTATAATGAAAAGTAAGTACCAGGAACGAATGATGATTCGATGAGAAATCTCGTCTGATTCATACAATAAAAAAACCGGCTGGGATAGCCGGCTTACTTGCAAGTAATTAAGTATTTGTATAAACCAGCAGAAGCAAGCTTAAAGAAACTTCCAGTGAATTCCTTACGGCTCTCTGCCTAGCCTTCTCAAACCTTTTGCAGCAGGGGAATCCGGATCAGCTTTTCCCTGTTGCTTGGAAAGATTCTCTTGAAATACGCCTCCACCCTCGTTAATCATTCGCTGGACTTCCAATTCATATTGGATGTAATCATCAAGCCTTGGCAAATAACTTGTGCCTCCTTGCTTAAATATACGACTATCTTTCGAAGCCATCTTTATCATTCTTCATTTTGTCTTTTTCCGCCCTGTAGAACTCATGGAACATTTTCATTAAAGCCCTTTTTTCAATGCGGGATACATAACTTCTGGAAATGCCGAGTTCTTTTGCAATCTCTCGTTGGGTCCGTTCTTTCTCAAGGTTCAATCCAAATCTGCCGACGATTACTTCCTTTTCCCTTTCATCCAATACATCGATATAGTCTTTAATCTTCTCTAACTCCATGTTTAGCTGAATCGTATCAAAAATATCCTCTGCATCAGACTTCAAAACATCAATGAGCGAGATTTCATTGCCTTCTTTGTCCTGTCCGATCGGATCGTGCAGGGATACATCTTTCCGTGTTTTTTTGAGCGCTCTGAGATGCATTAATATCTCATTTTCAATGCAGCGTGCCGCGTATGTCGCCAGTTTGGTTCCTTTCCCGAAGGAATAACTTTCAATGGCTTTAATTAATCCGATGGTACCAATGGAAATCAGATCTTCTGAATCTTCCCCAGTATTCTCAAACTTTTTGACAATATGGGCGACCAGGCGTAAATTATGCTCTATCAGCTTATTTCGTGCTTCTTCATCCCCGTCTGCCATCCTGATTAAATACTTTTTTTCATCGTCCGGAGAAAGCGGCTGAGGAAATGCATTATTTTTTACATAAGATACAAGGAAGATCAATTCTTTGAATAATAATCCAATAGCCGTCAGGATTCCCGACAATTCCTCACCCCCTGATGATTTTGCCCAGTGATTATAATATATGACTTCAATGGTGGACATTTGCTTGTCTTTAGAAAAATAGAGTTGTCCATAATCTCTTTGTCATGAAATGAAGGGAAAGCTTATCATATAATAAAAGAAATATGTTTAAAGGAGGATGATGAGATGAACTCGCATACATATTCCATGACATGGGACCTTGATGTTCTGTTTCCGGGGGGAAGTGCATCCGCTGAATTTTCTGCGCATGTCAAAAGAACAGAAAATGACATTGCCTCCTTTACAGCTTCACTCGAACAATGGAGTCACTCCGGCAAAAGCGTTTCCACACTTCGCAGCCTTTTGAAAAAGCTCCAGCAAGCGGAAATGGATTTGGAAGAGGCCGATTCATTCGTCACATGTCTCCAGGCCCAAAATACAAAAGACGTAAAAGCCAATGAGTTAAGAGGCTTTGTCACAAAACTAAAAGCGGAGCTCCGTACGGACTTAACTTCGTTTGACAAGGCGCTGGCGGAAATACCTGCTGCAACATGGAAACAATGGATGGAACAGAATGAATTAAAAGAGCTTGCATTTGTTTTGAATGAAAAAAGAAAACAAGCAGCTGATCAGCTGTCTAAAGAAGAAGAAGCAATCATTCATGCGCTTTCAACGGACGGTTACCACGGATGGGGAGAATTATATGACACAATCGCAGGTTCAATCAGCATTCCGTTTCAGGAAAATGGGGATCCTGTCCATCTATCTGCAGGTCAGGCGGAAAACAAGTTTGCAAGCCAGGATCGCAAATTAAGGAAGCGATTATTTTATGAATGGGAAAAAGCGTGGAGTGATAAGGCAGGACTTCTTTCTGATACAATCAATCACCTCTCTGGTTTCCGGCTTGCTGTCTACAGGCAGCGGGGCTGGGATGATGTAGTAAAAGAGGCGCTGGATGACAATCGAATGAGCAAAGAAACGTTGGATACGATGTGGAGGGTTGTATCACAAAACAAAGAACCTTTTACCCGATTTTTGAAAAGAAAGGCGCAGCTCCTTGGCGTAGAACAGCTGGATTGGTATGATTTGGATGCACCTGCTATACAATCACCGAGAACTTATCGGTACCAGGAAGGGGCATCTTTTATTATTGAACATTTTAAGGAATTTGGGGAGGAGCTTGCCGAATTTGCCGAAAAAGCTTTCCGCGGAAGATGGATTGAAGCGGAAGACCGGCCAGGAAAACAGCCGGGCGGCTTCTGTACATCATTTCCGCTGAGCGGACAGTCAAGGATATTTTTGACATATTCTGGAACATATGAAAATGTGTCTACTATTGCACACGAATTAGGACATGCTTTTCATGCGTATGCCATGAAAGATGTACATCCATTAAACACTCAGTATGCTATGAATGTTGCGGAGACAGCCTCAACTTTCGCTGAAACGATTGTAGCTGATGCCGCCTTGAAGATGGCTAAAGATGATCATGAGAAGCTGGCCCTGCTTGAAAGCAAGATTCAAAACTCCGTCGCCTATTTTATGAATATCCATGCACGTTTTCTGTTTGAGTCACGCTTTTATGAAGAACGTAAAAAAGGCATGGTGTCTGCTCCAAGACTGAACCAGCTGATGGAAGAAGCCCAGAAAGAAGCTTACGCGGATTCACTCGGACAATACCATCCATATTTTTGGGCATCCAAGCTCCATTTTTATATAACCGATGTTCCATTTTATCATTTCCCTTATACGTTTGGATACTTATTTTCCCTCGGTATATACGCAGAAGCTAAAAAGCACGGGAAAGGCTATGAACAGAAATATATGGCCCTTTTGAAGGATACCGGAAAAATGCGTGTCGAGGAGCTTGCGAAAAAACATTTGGATGCAGATTTGACTGAGGAAGGTTTTTGGCAGGCAGGAGTGGAGCTCTGTATCAAAGATATACAGGAGTTTCTTAAAATGACTGAGCCTCAAGTATCCTCTCAAGACTGCTAAAAACCGAAGGTTCGCCACTTGAACCTTCGGTTTCTTTTGAATTTAATCTAAAGATTTGATCATTTCCATAACCAGATTTGCTGAGTTCATTGAAGCTTTTTCAATAAATTGCTCAAAAGAAATTTCCGATTTCTGGCCCGCTATATCTGAAAGCGAGCGGATGACAACAAATGGAATGTTAAATTGATGGGCTACCTGCGCAATGGCGGCCCCTTCCATTTCAGCTGCCTGTAATTTCGGAAAGGTCTTTCGTACGAATTCTACTTTGGCCGGGTCGCTCATAAAAGTATCACCGGTCACAATCAGCCCTTTGACTGCTTTTATACCTTTAAGCACTTGAGCTGCAGCCTGGGCTGTCTTCATTAACTGTTCATCAGCCTTAAAAGCTTCAGGCAGCTGCGGAACCTGGCCGTAAGCATATCCAAACGCTGTGACATCTACATCATGGTGGCGGACTTCGTCTGATATGACCAGGTCCCCAATTTGTAACTCCGGATTATATCCCCCTGCAGATCCCGTATTAATCAAAACATCCGGTTGGTACCTTTCCATTAATATTGTAGCAGCCATGGCTGCATTTACTTTACCGATGCCGGCTTTGGATAAAATCACTTCATGCCCATACAATGTGCCGACAGCAAACTCACAATTCGCCACTGTTTCCGTTTTCGTTGCCCGGAATTGCTCCCGCAACAGTGTGACTTCCTCTTCCATTGCACCTATTACAGCTATTTTCATATGTTGATTAACTCCCTGTTCTTTATTATCTTTTATCGTTTTCAATTAATTTTTTGACCTCTACAGGCTTCCATCCCTCTCCTGAAATCCATTCAATATATACACGGTATGTATCATCGCTGCCCTTTTCGGACACCGTTAAGACGGCTTGATTTTCCGGATCTTCTCCGCCGGTCACCCACCAGTCGTTCATGTTATCGGCTGAAATACCAATCGCATATGCCGCAGCCTGAAGTTTTTCATTCCAATCAGTAGTTCCCATATTATAAGATGATTGATGTCCATTTTGCTCTGTTCCAATCGGCTTCCATGACGGATTGACAATGACCTTTTCAACATTGGGCTCGTCACTGTCCATTTCTCTTATTTCATCGGACTTCTCATCTTCTTCTGTGGACTCTTCATTACCTTGTTCCTCGTTCGGCTCAACTTCGGCGGTAGCTTCCTGCGTTTGTTCTGTTTGCTCAGAATCTGATTCATGATTGTCAGGAGGACTACCGGCCTGCTCTGTCTCACTGCCGCCCCCAAAAAAGATCGATCCTCCGACTAATAAGATTAAAACAAGGACAATGGCAATCAGCGTATTTAAAATAATATTTGTTTTTCTCCGTTTTGCCCGGCGTGCAGAGCGTGATTTTTCATCTTTGAAATCGATCGGCATTGATACAACCCCTCCCGTCATTGTACCTATAATATCATGCACAGGGGAAAACATGCATCCTTTTTTCATTTTGAAGGGTCGACGCGTTTTTACATGGCGTCTGATTGTGCCTGTATCATTTGAACAATATCAGCATACAGGAGATTGACTCCGCCCTGATCAATGGGAACATCCATATTGACGACCACAAGAACATATTGAGGATCTTCAAATGGAAAATACCCGGCAAACCATTTATGATGAAGCTGATGGTCATTTTGAATAACAGCTGTTTCCGCTGTACCAGTTTTTCCTGCTACTTGGATGGGAAGGTTATTCAGTACATGTCCTGTACCTTCCGGATCAGTTACAACCTTTCTGAGAAGCTTTTGAAGCTCCATCGCTGCAATAGGTGACACGTTTCCATTGTCTATGATTTGAGGCTCAAAAGATGTCATAACGGTTCCATCACCATACTGAATTTCGGATACTGCCCGGATGGACATTTTTTCTCCTCCCCTCGCGATCGAGGCCATCATGTTAGCTACAGAAATAGGGGCCAGCCGTACTTCCTGCTGTCCAATCCCTGTCTGAGCTATGAGATTTTTATCTTTTCTGCTCTCATTTTCGGCAAAAATTCTTCCGGTATCGTGCTCAAACTGTTTGAAATCATCTAACTGAAAAATATCTCCCTCCCAAGCGGCCGATTCAAGAAGCCCCAATTTTCTAGCATAATTCTCTAAAACCATGGGATCCTTTTCCAATAACTCTTGTGCCAATTCGGCAAAGGTTCGATTACAGCTCCTGGAAAAGCTGTCCTCAACATTTAGATGTCCAAGGTTACGTTCAGCAGGATTTCCCCTTATATCCAAGTCACATCGGTATCTGTCTTGATCACGGACTATTCCTTCCTCTATTGCAGCTGCAGCTACAACAGTTTTAAAAACCGATCCTGGGATCAGCTGGCTGAACATCATGTTCTTTGAGCCTTCATTCGAATAAGGGTTTTTTGTGTTCATTTGCGGCCTGGAAACGGCAGCCAATAGATCGTTTGTTTTTACATCCAGAAGGAGGGCTCCGCCTTTTTGGATCCCGTGCTTGTCTACAAGGGCTTCGACTTCTTTCTGAAGCGTTTGATCTATTGTTGTTTTAACCTGCAGTGGGTAAAAAGGGTTCGATTGACCTGCATATTTTACATCAATGCCAAAAAGAGGATTGCCATTCCCATCTACATGAAATACAAATTTCGTTTCATTTTCCGACTGCAAAAAATCATCAAATGTTTTTTCAAGTCCGGTTAACCCGATGGTTGTGTATCTCCAATCCTGATCTGGATAGCGTTTTTTAAATAATTCTTCATTTTCTCCGTAAATTCCGATCAGCTGGCCCGCCAGCCGTTTTTTCGGAAAGATTTTCTTTTTCACTGCAAGGACACCTGGTATATTCAATTGGTTAATGGCATCCGCCTGCGGGTCAGTTAATAGAATGGGGTCTTTTCCCCCTGCAATCATCGGTTCATCAGCATGTTCCACTTGACGAACAAGGATAGACTCGGGAACCTGTAAAATAGATGCAATTTCTTCACTTTTCCAATCCATTGATTGAATAAAAGGAAACAGAACAAGCACCGACTTTTCCTCATAAGACAAAGGCTGTCCGTCACGATCCAGAAATTGACCCCTGCCGTCATCCAGGATGAGCTCATGGGTTCTCTGGCGAACACTTTCCTTAACAAGGTTTACATGGCGGGAAGAAAAATTCTCGGTTTGAAATAATTGAATTTGCATCAACCGCCCAACGAGACCGCTGAGCATGAAAAAGAATATCAATGCAACTGCTAGCAGACGCTTTTTTGCCATTTCATACACTCCTCTTTCCCATTGTTGCCGCAGGAAAAGAGATGTAATCATGGCCTACTAAATTTCTGCTAAACGTTGTGACCCTATTTACATATAATTAAAAAAACACGGAAAGCTGCGGCCATCCGTGTTTTACTCGTTAACTGATAGAAATAATTTTTACTCTCATCTCGCCGCCGGGTGTCTGAACAGTTACTTCTTCATTCACCTTTTGCCCAAGCAAGCTTTTGGCAATGGGTGAGTCGTTGGAAATTTTTCCTTCAAACGGATCAGCTTCCGCACTGCCCACAATCGTATATGTTTCTTCATCACCATCAGGCAATTCAACAAACGTAACCGTTTTCCCAAGGGTTACTGTATCCGAATTCATCTCGTCATCTTCAATAATTTTTGCATTGCGGATCATATTTTCCAACGTGGTAATTCTTCCTTCAACAAATGCCTGCTCTTCCTTTGCCGAATCATACTCCGAGTTTTCTGAGAGATCCCCAAAGCTGCGGGCAACTTTGATCCGTTCAACGACTTCTTTTCTCCTTACAGTCTTTAAGTATTCCAGTTCCTGTTCTAATTTTTCTTTTCCGGCTGCTGTCATATGATATTCTTTTTCTGTAGCCATTTCCCTTCACTCCTTATTCATTCCACCATATCATTCGGCTGATGCCTATAAAAATACATGACAGCGCGCCACATGAAGGGCGCGCTATCGATTTAAGTAAATGCTTATATTCATTATCTATGCCATCATATTATAAAAATGACATTTATTCAAGAGCTTGCAGAGCTTATTTGGGAGATTTCGGTTTCTTTATATCTTTTGGCTGACTGCCAGTCCATCACCGGCAGGGATGATGCTTGTACGGTATTCCTCATGATTCATAAGAAACTGGTTGTATTCTTTCATTTTCCGAACGATGTTTTGAAGTCGCCGGTTCTCCACTTTTTCCTCTGCAACATAGCCTTTAAACAGCACGTTATCGGAATAGATGCAGCCTCCTTTGACAAGCAACTCACCGTACAGGTTAAAAAACTTCATATATTGACCTTTCGCCGCATCAATAAATACTGAATCGTAAGGGCCCAAAGCAGAGACATCTTCCACAAGATCCATGGCGTCTCCTGTCAAGACCGTAATTCGCTCCTCTTCTCCTGCAGTACGGATATAGCTTTTTGCCTGCTCCGCTCTAACCGGATCGATTTCAATGGTAGTAATCTTCGCATCAGGCAAAACATCAGCAATACGCAGTGCGGAGTATCCGATGGCCGTCCCAATTTCCAATATGTTGGCGGGTTGCTGAATACTCATGAACTGCAGCATGACATCGATGGCCGTCTGCTGCATAATTGGAACACGATCTTCCCTGGCGAACTTTTCCATGTCTAAAAATAAATCGTTTCTTGGAGGGAGCAGGGATTCGATATATCGGTCCATGAATTCATTCATGCTGGCGTGCCTCCTATTGTTTTCTTTTCTCCGTAATGTATTTCTTTTTAAGTTCATTGTGTTCCTTTAACGTTTCAGCATAATGAACCTTTCCTGTTCCATACTCGGCCAAGAAGTACAAATACTCACTTTCCGCAGGATTCAGGGCAGCCTTGATAGATGTCTCACCTGCATTTGAAATCGGACCGGGCGGAAGTCCCTTGACTTTGTAGGTATTATAGGGAGAATCCACTTCCAAGTCCTCATACAGCGTTCGGTCCTTATGTTCACCCAATGCATACAAAACGGTCGGATCTGTCTGAAGTGGCATATCCTCATCAAGACGATTATAAAACACACTGGAGATCATATGTCTGTCAGCTTTTTCGGTGGCTTCCTTTTCAATGATGGATGCCATGGTCAGCACCTCGTGAACACTCATCTCTTTCTCTGCCATCTTGTCCGAATATTTCACAACGATTTCCTGTGATTTTTGAATCATGGGATCTATGATTTCTTTGATCGACAAGTCTTCCTCAAAAAAGGAATAGGTCGCCGGGTACAAATATCCTTCCAATGGATGTTTAACATGGCTGTTAAAGGCATCGGCGGTCAGCAAGTCCGGATACTTATCTTGAAAATACTTCACAGTTTCCGCCTGATTCAATTCTTTTATGATTTCTTTCTTCGAGTAACCGGTCTGATCAGAGATCAACTCTGCAATTTGGTCCAATGAATACCCCTCAGGAATGGTTAATTTAAAAATCGGTTCAGAAGCCAAAATCCCAGCCTGCAGATTAGTCGAAATTTCCTTTAATGACATCGCAGGTGTAAATGTGTAATTTCCTGCCTGAAATCCGGATATATTATTGAACTTCACATAATACTTGAAGACGGAAGCATTTTTGATGACCCCTTTATCTTCAAGCAACTCTCCAATGGACGCAGTCGTTGAGCCGATCGGCACCTCCACCTGAATTTTTTCGTCACTCTTTGGATCTGCTGGTTTCAGTGCTGACTTTATATACACATAACTGCCAATTGCTGCTATTAAGAGCAACGCTCCAGCAGCGAGCATAATCATGGCGACAATTTTCCTGATGATCGCTGCCTCACTCCTTTTTTCGAGCAGACTTTCTCTGATTATTGCTGCCCGTGCTTCTTCATCTATTTTCTCCTTGCCCTTTATCATGATGCAGGGTTCCCCCTTCCCCATCGCTTTCGCACCACACCTATTATACAATAAATTTAACAAACGTCAGCGAATTTCCGCAGAATTGGTCGAATAGTTCCACACAGGAGCAAAAGCTGTTAAAGGAACGATCCATTCAGGAGAACTCTCGACATGAAAAAAAACCAAGCACGTGTCTATCAGACGGAGCTTAGGAGCCGGGTACTGCTTAAGGATATCCTCTGGTACTTGTTATACAGAGCTGGAGGGGGCAGATTTCGGTATGCGGGCATGGAAACCTCGAGCATGCAATCAAATCCCAATCACATGAAAAATGCCGGCCCAAGGACATTGGGCCGGCAAAGTTTTTATTCCTCTTCTTCAGCAAGAAATGTATTGAGCATTTCTTCAATCATATCCCATTCTTCATCCGTCTCGATCGCCTTTAGATCACCGGCTTCGTCTTCTTCGTTCGGTACATAAGAGGAAGCATGAATTTCAATTTCTTCGTCTTCACTTGCGCCGGCCGGATAGTAAAGAACATAGGATTTATCGAACTCCTCGGAGTCAAACGTGAAGAGGATTTCAAATAGTTCTTCGTTTCCTTCTTCATCTACAACGGTAATAAAATTTTCGGCATTTTCCATCGTTTTCACCTCTTTATCTTTGGCTGTCCAAAAAATTTTGCAGAATCATAGCAGCTGCCATCTTATCAATGACTTTCCTTCTTTTTTTTCTGCTGACATCCGCTGAAAGAAGTACCCGTTCCGCTGCCATCGTACTCAGGCGTTCATCCCACAACTCTACAGGCAAGTGAAACTTTTCTTTCAGCTGTTCAGCAAAAGACATGGATGCTTCGCCGCGAGGTCCTATGGTATTGTTCATATTTTTGGGAAGACCTACAACGATTTTTTCCACATCGTACTCTTTTATAATTTGACCAATCCGCTCAAATCCAAACATCCTCTTTTCTTCATTTATGGATACCGTCTCGATCCCTTGTGCGGTCCAGCCCATTTCATCACTGACCGCTACACCCACTGTTTTGGATCCTACATCCAGGCCCATTACTCTCAAATTATTTCTCCTCACGATGCTGCTTTAAATAGGACTTCACCAGCTCTTCAATGATTTCATCCCGTTCAAGCTTTCTCATCATATTCCTGGCATCCTGATGCCTTGGAATATAGGCCGGATCGCCGGAAAGCAAATACCCGACGATTTGGTTAATTGGATTGTACCCTTTTTCTTGAAGAGCTCCGTACACATGAAGCAAAACCTCTTTGACATCATGTTCCATCGGATCTTCATAAAACTCAAAACGCATTGTTTTATCAAATGAGCCCATTTACAACAACACCTCTTTCAGAACTTGGCGCACACCTGCAATTCAACGTTACCTTCATTGTACATGATTTGAACCCGTATTCAAACGGATTTTACCCATTCACTGACATAAGATAAGGCAGATTCCAGTTGATCAGGGTTTTTTCCGCCTGCCTGAGCCATATCAGGGCGCCCGCCGCCGCCCCCGCCGCAGCGGACTGCCACTTCTTTCACAAGCTTTCCGGCATGATACCCTTTTTTAATTAAGTCTTTTGTAACTCCGGCAATAATACTCACTTTTCCATTTTGAGCGGAACCCAGAACGACAATACCTGATCCAAGCTGCTGTTTTAAATCATCACCCATATTTCTTAATGTATTCATGTCGGCTCCTTGCACAGAGCTGACAAGAACTTTTACTCCATTGATTTCTTCGGTTTTTTGAATTAGGCTTCCTGCTTCCACATGTGCAAGTTTAGATGTCAGTGACTCATTTTCTCTTTGCAATTCTTTCATTTCCTGCAGCAGTGTATCCAGTCGGCCCACTGCGTTTTCGGGCTTCGTTTTTAACATATCAGCCATTGTATGCAAATCATTGACCTTCGCGTTCATTAATCGAAAGGCATGCTCCCCCGTTACAGCTTCTATCCTTCGTACCCCGGCACCAATTCCACTTTCTGAAACAATTTTAAACAAACCGATTTCTGCTGTATTGGATACATGGCACCCTCCACATAATTCAAGACTATCCCCAGCAGCTACTACACGTACAGTTTCCCCATATTTTTCGCCAAACAGTGCCATAGCTCCCATTTCCCTGGCTTCCGACAAGCTGGTTAATTTCGTTTGTACCACATGATTGGCCCAAATTTCCCTGTTAACCTTTTCTTCAACGCTTTTCAGTTCTTCGCCGGTAACAGCCCCAAAGTGCGAGAAGTCAAAACGCAGGCGTTCCGGGCCGACATAGGAACCTGCCTGATTCACATGAGTACCCAGCACTTCCTTCAATGCTCTATGGAGAAGGTGAGTCGCAGTATGGTTCTTAGTAATCTGATGGCGCATATCCAGATCAATTTTTGCTGTTACACTGCTGCCGGATTGCATCCTTCCTTCTTTTACCAAACCGGTATGAAGGTTCTGTCCATTCGGCGCTTTTGTCACCTTTGTTACTTGTACAACTCCGTGTGGGCCGCTTACAGTCCCGTGATCAGCTACCTGTCCTCCGCTTTCAGCATAAAAAGGCGTGACATCCAGAATCAACTGAATTTCATCACCAGTTGCTGCTTCCTCAACCAACTCGCCATCCTTCAGCATAGCCATCACAGTCGACTGCATTTCAAACTGCTCGTAACCGACAAATTCACTGGTTTCTGTAATTTCAGCCAGAGTGCTGTTTTGTACTTGCATGGATTCTTCTTCGTTTCTGGCAGCACGAGCTCTTTCTCTTTGCTTTTCCATTTCATTGGCAAAGCCTTCGTGATCTATTTTTAAATTTTGCTCTTGTGCGTACTCCTCGGTCAGCTCGACAGGAAATCCATACGTATCGTACAGACGGAACACATCCTCGCCAGATATCATGTCTTTCCCTTCCGACTTTGCCTTTCTCATGACTGCTGTAAGGATTTCCAGTCCTTCATGCAGCGTTTCATGGAAACGATCCTCTTCATTTTTAATGACGCGCTGGACGAATTCAGTGTCCTCCATGACTTTCGGGTAAAAATCATTCATCATTTCTCCAACAACCGGGACCAGTTTGTACATAAATGGTTTTTCCATTCCCAGGTCTTTCCCATATCGGACAGCTCTGCGCAACAGCCTCCTTAATACATACCCGCGCCCTTCATTGGAAGGCAGCGCACCGTCACTTACAGCGAACACCACTGTACGAACATGATCTGCAATTACTTTAAAAGCTGTATCTTTTTCAGGCGTTTCCCCATATGACTCTCCGGACAGTTTTTCTGTTTGATGGATAATCGGCATAAATAGATCGGTCTCAAAGTTTGTCGGCACATTTTGAATAACGGAAGCCATTCGCTCAAGGCCCATTCCGGTATCAATATTCTTCTTTGGAAGCGGTGTATAGGTCCCGTCAGGATTATGGTTGAACTGTGAAAATACAAGGTTCCAGATTTCAAGATACCGTTCATTTTCCCCCCCTGGAAACAGTTCAGGATCCTTCGGGTCATCCCCATATTCCGGACCCCGGTCATAGAAAATCTCCGAGTTGGGACCGCTGGGCCCTTCACCGATATCCCAAAAATTCTCCTTTAAACGGATGATTCTCTCTTCGGGCAATCCAATCATTTGGTGCCATAATTCAAACGCTTCATCATCTTCGGGATGAATCGTCACCGATAGTTTGTCCGGATCAAGGGCCATCCATTTTTCACTCGTTAAAAATTCCCATGCCCACTCAATAGCTTCCTTTTTAAAATAATCACCGATGGAAAAATTCCCGAGCATTTCAAAAAATGTATGATGTCTTGCAGTTTTACCGACGTTTTCAATATCGTTGGTACGAATGGATTTCTGTGCGTTGACAATACGCGGGTTTTCAGGTATTTCTCTCCCGTCAAAATATTTCTTCAATGTTGCAACACCACTGTTGATCCACAATAAAGATGGATCATCATGAGGAATTAAAGAAGCACTGGGTTCCACCGTATGTCCTTTTTCTTTAAAAAAATCTAAAAACATCTGTCTAATTTGTGAGCCGGTCAGCTTTTTCATAGTGATTTCCTCCTCTTTTTCCAGAAATGAAAAAAAGCCTCTCCCCATCCAGGGGCGAAGCTTGTACGCGGTACCACCCTGATTTAGCAAAAAAAGATTTGCTGTCTCTCAGGACCTTAACGCGGTAAACGGCAGCCATTAACTGCTCTCCGGATTAGCTCAATATTACTCTTCATCTGGAATTTCTTTCAGCCTGGGAAATTCCTCTCTTCCGCAATTTGCTCAGATGGGCTGTAATATGAATGGATCCTTCCTCGATTTCATGTCATTTAGCTAATAGAAATTATAGGGAATACAATTTCCTTTGTCAATCTTAAGTTCGCTTAGATTCAATCAGATAATTTCGGGAATGCACAACAGCCACCTTGATGATCGCTAAAAGCGGAACTGCTACGACCATGCCAATCACTCCCCCAGCTTCTCCGCCAATGATTAAAGCAGCAATAATAAATAAGGGATGAATGTTAATAGACTTCCCTACAATGAAAGGCGAAAGAATATTTCCCTCCAGAAATTGCAGCAGCAGAATAATACCGGCTGCCATGACGGCCATCTTGATGGAGGTTAATACTGCAAAGGAAACGACCGGGACAGCACCAATGAAAGGACCAAAGTACGGGATGATATTTGTAAAGGCTACAATGGACCCCATAATTACTGGATAATCAAGGCCTATCAGCCAGAATAATAAACTTGAAATGATTCCGATAATTGTGCAAACCAGCAGTTGTCCACGAATGTATCCTCCGAGAGATAAGTTCACCGCAGTAAGAAACTCTTTACCTTGTTTTCGCCATTTTTTCGGAGTTATATACCATGCAGCTTTTTTAATTAATTCAACATCTTTCAATATGTAAAAAGAAATAAACGGGATCACTGCAACAACTAAAATAAAATCAATAAGACCTTTGAAAGCAGTCAATACCTTCTCTAAAAAACCATTCAGCCATTGTTCAAAAGCGTCTACACGTTCTTCCACCTGCATTTGGACACCGTCCGGCAATCTTGAGGCAGAGTCATGTAAATCCCGCACCAGATTTTTGTAATAAGCTGCCAATTCAGGGACATGCTCTGAGAAATGGTAAATTTGCTGTACTGCAATGGGTATTCCGACATACAGTGCAAAACCGGTTCCACCAAAAAACAAGGCATAAATGATCAAAATGGCGGCGGTACGTTTGATGCCCAAATGCTCTAGTTTCTCAACCACCGGATATAACAAATAAGCGATAAACCCGCCAATGATAAATGGAAGCAATCCGATTCCCACAATGGTCAATACCGGTTTCCACAGCGGCTTAATCAGTAATAAACAATATAAGGTGATACATAATAACAAAATGACAGCCAAAATATATAAGAGCCGAAACCGCTTTTGTTTCAACATGTTCCCTCCTTCGATTAGCTTTCGCCACTTTCAACGATTTTAATCGAAGGATCCATAAAAATGCTTTGGGACGGATAAGCTTTATTTTTGGATTAAATGCTTGTAAAAGCATCCATACATCCTTGAGACATTCAGAAAAAGCATAGGTGCTTCAAACCAATCTATGTACAATTCGCAGATAAAAATTTTTTCAAAAACAAGAGGCCGCCTGCTATAGGCAGCCTCTAACTAAGTTTGCGTTCCCGCTCATCAAACAGGTCGTCCAAGGAACTCAAGGTACCATCTTCTTCCACTTGGTGTGTATAAATAATTTCTTTTCCAATGGAAAGTTCAATGAAGCAATTCCAGCAATAGTACTGATTGACTCCAATTTTACCAAGGTCCTTGCTTTGACAGTTCGGGCATTTCATCATGAATCTGGCCACCTCGCTGGTTCATTGCTGACAGGATGATTGCATCTTTTCCAATATTCGGCGGTTCCAGGGTACGGATGACCCGCTTCCCTTCCGTAATATCGCTAAAGAAGCCGTCTGTCAGCTCATATCCAACGATTTTTCCCTCTTTTTCCAAAAAATATACGTCATCCAGCAAACCAAGCTGTTCTCCATCCGGAGTCATGGCTGCTTTTCTGGATAATGACTGGCCATGATGCATGGTATATTCCCCTTCTGTCTCCTGATATTTTGAATGCCTGTCCAAATCTTCGACCATAATTCCATCTTCTCCGTAAGATGAAATGGATGAAACAGGAAGCCGCAATTTTTTACCTATGATCCCTTTTACCTGCAGCAACAGATCTGTTACCTTTCCCTCTTCGCCAATGCAAATATCACAAACCTCACCCAGCAGTTCGCCATTCCTGCTATAAACAGGCATGCCTTTTAATAAAGAAAATGTCCGCAAAAAGAAACACCGCCTTTTTCGAACATTTTTATTTTCTGCTCAGTCGAGGAAATCATAAGGTGAAACATTTTCCATGCCGATCATTGGATCAACCATAAATAACCGTTGTTCATAGGGCATTTCCTCTTGCAAGCCATTATTTATTTCTTCTTTTGGCTCAAGCTCGCCAGTGAGCTTTTCTTTTAAAGTAGTCTGCCTTTGTTGATCATCTTCTCTCTCAATTCCCATACGAAAGGCGCTTTCTTCACCACATAAAATAAGAAACTGCTTGCTTCTTGTGATAGCTGTGTACAGCAAATTTCTTCGAAGCATGCGGTAATAATTCCTCACCACCGGGATGATGACAATCGGAAACTCACTGCCCTGGGATTTATGAATGGAACAGCAAAAAGCATGCGTGATTTGATGAAAGTCCTGTCTCATATATGTGACTTCTGTTCCTTCAAAAGACACGATGATCATATCTTGTTTATCCACGTTCTCTTTGGCATACATAATAGAAATAATTTCTCCGATATCTCCATTAAATACGTTTTTTTCCGGCTGATTGACAAGCTGCAGCACCTTGTCCCCGATCCTGAATTTTGTTTCTCGGAGAGTAATTTCTTTATTTCGTTTTTCTTTTTTTGGATTTAATATGTCCTGCAGAATTTTATTCAGATGGTCAATGCCGGCCGGACCCCTGTACATGGGAGCCAACACTTGAATATCTTTTGCAGAGTATCCTTTTTGAATGGCGTTTTTTACAACCTGTTCGACCACATCCCCGATTTGCTGTGCCTGGCATTTAATAAATGACCGGTCTTTTCGTTGGACTGACACATCATGGGGAATACGGCCATTCTTGATATCATGAGCCAAATCGACAATGGATGAACCATCTTCCTGACGGTAAATATCCGTTAATTCCACTACCGGCAGTATACCGGAAGCCAGCAGGTCTTTCAGTACCTGTCCGGGACCTACAGAAGGCAATTGGTCTTCATCCCCGACAAGGACCACTTGAATAGTTTCCGGAAGAGACTTAAACAGTTGATGTGCAAGCCATGTGTCCACCATTGACATTTCATCGATGATGATCATATTACCCTCTATTTGGCGCTCTCCTTCAGTGTCCAGATCTTCCTGGCCGGTCATGCCAAGCAGTCTATGGATCGTCATAGCTGGAAGACCCGTTGACTCAGACATCCTTTTGGCTGCCCGTCCCGTAGGAGCAGCCAATATAAAAGGAAACACATCACCGCGTTTATATGCATGCGGATCGAGCGAGCAGCCGTGAAGTTCTGCATACAATTCAACAATCCCTTTGATCACCGTTGTTTTTCCAGTCCCTGGTCCTCCTGTCAGGATCATAAGGGGGCTGGTGAGGGCCGTGTGAATCGCTTCTCTCTGGGAAGGTCCATATTGAACCCCGAGCCTTTCTTCCAACTTCCCAAGTGCCATTAAAAACTCAGATTCAGGAAATTGGTCTGCGTACTGCTTTTGCTCCAAAATTTCCCGGATGTTTGTGACGATTCCTTTCTCTGAAAAGTAAAGGGAAGGCAAGTATATGCGCTGTTCCTCGCCAATGATTTTCCCTTCTTCCTTTAATTGAATCAGTGCATCACTGATGAGGGAATAAGAAGTATCAACCGGCCGGCTGCTTTCGAGAAGCTTTTTAACCTGTTCAAGAAGCTGTTCCGCTTCCAGATACACATGTCCATTTTGCATACACTGCTGTTCTAAAATAAATAAGCATCCGGCTTTTACCCGATCCGGATGGTTCCCCTCAATCCCCAGCTGAATCCCCAGTTCATCTGCTCTTCCAAAGCCTACACCTTCTACATCTTCAATCAGCCGGTAGGGATTTTCCTCAATCATAGCAACCGTATCTTCCTTGTAGACCTGATAGATTTTCATCGATATTTGCGGACCGAATCCATATTCATTCAAACGGATCATTACTTGCTCAAGTCCTTGGTGTTCCATCAGCGTTTCGTATATATTTTTTGCAGCCTCTTGTGAAATACGAGGAATTTTTTTAAGGACTGACGGGTTGCTTAATATCTGGCTGATGGCATTTTCACCCAGTGAGTCAACAATTTTTTTCGCGGTCTTTTCCCCGATCCCGGCAAACAAATCGCTGGATAAATACGAAACAATCCCTTGTTTTGTCTGGGGTAATTCTTTTTTAAAGTGACGGGCATGAAATTGGAGTCCAAATTTAGGATGTTCTTTGAGACCACCATAAAAGATATATGTTTCCTGTTCATGAATTTTTGGAAAATAGCCTGTAACCACCGCTTCTTTTTCCTTATATTCCTCATTTGTTTCCTCAACTTTAACCCGGACAACAGAGTAAAGGTTTTGTTCATTATGAAATATGGTCAAGAGGTGCCGGCCTTTTATGAATTTTTCTTCTTCGGAAATAAGTTCATTCGATTTCATCGGCGGTCCCTCCCCATTTCTTAGTCTTTTTATTCCAGAGCTTGTATAATCAGCTTTTTGCCGTTGCCTGCGAGCAGGTGATCCGGTTGGATCTTCAGCGCCTGCTCGAAATATCCCAAAGCTTTCTCAAGCTCGTTTTCTCTCCCTGCATAAGCTACTCCAAGATTATAAAACGCATCCGCATGCTTAGGATCTGCCTCTGTCACTTCCGTCAATGTTTTCACTGCTTCCTCCAAAACTCCTGTTTGTGCCAAAGCCAGGCCATATTGAAATTTTGCTTCTACATCACTATCATCCAGCTCTACACTTCTTTGCAAATAGGGTAAAGCGAGCTCGTTTCTTCCAAGGCTGACAAAGCACATGCCAAGCATATAGTGCAAATCATTGGTTTCCGGGCCAATGGACAAGGCTTTCTGAAACATTTGTGCGGCCTCCGGGTATTTTTCCTGATTGAAGTATAAATTACCGTAACTATAATAAGCAGAGGTTGCCTGATCATCCAATTCCACAGCACGCTTTAAAAACTGTTCTGCCCTCTGAATTTCGCCAACTGACAGAAGGACATTGGCGAAGTTGACATAACCCACCGGATCTTTTGGGTTTTCATCGATGGCTTCCGTAAACATCTGAATGGCTTTTTCCAACTTACCCTGCTGCAAATATTCAATACCTTCTTTATTTTTATCCATTTCCTCACTCCGCACATAAGTTCTGTCAAAAAAATTATAGCATATTTCTCATGAAGAAAAGCTGCTTATTCAGTAAGCAGCCTGTTCATTATCCTACATATTCCAACCTTTTTCCATCTCGGAAAATTTGCTCAATCGTTCCTCCTCCAAGACAAACACCGCCATCATAGAAAACCACTGCCTGACCAGGTGTGACAGCCCTGACCGGACGGGCAAATTTTACTTCGGCTTCACCGTTTCCGAGAAATTTCACTGTTACCTCCTCATCCGGCTGCCGGTAACGAAATTTTGCCGTGCATGTCCGTTCCGTTGGTCTGTCTAGTGTTGAAATCCAGTTGACATCCGCTGCAAGAATACGGTCTGAATAGAGTGCAGGATGACTGAATCCCTGTTCAACATATAAAATGTTTTGTTCCAGATTTTTTCCGACAACAAACCAGGGCTCACCCGCTCCTCCAATCCCGAGACCGTGGCGCTGCCCGATGGTATAATACATCAGGCCGTCATGCGTACCGACTCTTTTTCCATCCAATGTTTCCATATTTCCCTTTTGCGCCGGCAAATACCCGCTCAAGAATTCTTTGAAATTACGCTCTCCGATAAAACAAATACCGGTACTGTCCTTCTTTTGGGCAGTCGCCAGTCCTGCTTCACCTGCAATTTCCCTGACCCTTTTCTTTTTAATTCCTCCCAGTGGAAACATCACTCTTTCCAGCTGTTCCTGCGTCAGCTGATTGAGGAAATAGGTCTGATCCTTGTTCTCGTCTATTCCTCTCAGCATTTTTACTTCCCCATTTTCACGTTCAACCCGTGCATAGTGGCCGGTAGCCACAAAATCTGCTCCGAGCTTCAAGGCATGATCAAGAAAGGCTCTGAATTTAATTTCTTTATTACATATCACATCAGGATTCGGGGTTCTGCCCGCTTTATATTCATCTAGAAAATACGTAAAAACCTTATCCCAATATTGTTGTTCAAAATTAACGGCATAGTAGGGAATTCCGATTTGATTGCAGACCCGGATTACATCGTTGTAATCTTCGGTCGCTGTACAAACGCCAAATTCATCCGTATCATCCCAGTTTTTCATAAATATACCGATTACGTCATACCCTTGTTCTTTCAAAAGAAGGGCAGCTACAGATGAATCGACACCGCCGGACATCCCAACGACTACACGTGTATCTTTCGGTGCTTTGTTCAAGATCAATCTTCCTTTCACATGATAAGCCTGCGGACGATATCCGCTGTTTTCCCGGCTGCCTCTTCTGCTTTTTCGACGGTTGTATCAATTCCAAAGCTAAATCGGATGGAATTCCGGCCGCGTTCAGACTCCTCTCCAAACATAGCGGTTAATACATGGGATGGTTCAATTGACCCGGCTGTACATGCGGAGCCGCTAGATGCCGCAATTCCGGCCAAATCCAAATTTACCAGAAATGATTCAACTTCTGTTCCGGGGAAGCTGATATTCAATACATGCGGTACAGCGTGCTTTTGGGAACCATTGACCGTAAAATCAATATTGTCAGATTCCAAAGTTTGGATAAAGGCCTCTTTCACCTTTTCATAAGTTCGTCTTTTTTCCCGGCGTTCGGCTGCGGCTATCGAAGCAGCTTCTGCAAATCCGCAAATGGATACCAGATTTTCGGTACCCGGCCGCCTCTTTAACTCTTGTTCTCCTCCATATAGAAGAGGTTCTATCCCGGATCCGTTCTTTATATAAAGGCACCCCACACCCTTTGGGCCATTAATTTTGTGTGCTGTTACGGACAGCAAATCAACCTGCAGGTCTTTCACATGTATTTCTTCAGTCCCATATGCCTGAACTGCATCCGTATGAAAATACGCCTGATGGTCTGCCAGCAGTGATCCAATTTCTTTAATAGGCTGTATCGTTCCTACTTCATTATTGACAAACATGATAGAAACCAGAATGGTATCTTCCCGCAATGCCGCTTCCACATCTTTTGCATGAATCAATCCCTCTGCATCCGGTTGAAGATAAGTAACTTTAAACCCTGCTTTTTCCAAAAATTGACATGCGTGAAGCACAGCGTGATGTTCAAACGCCGTTGTGATAATATGTCTTCCTTTACTTTGATTTGCAAAGGCTGTTCCGGCCACAGCGAGATTATCCGCCTCTGTTCCACCGCTCGTAAAAACGATCTCCTGATCCGATGCATGTAATGTCCGGGCAATGATGGATCTCGATTCGTCCAGTACTTGCCGTGCCAGCCGCCCAAATGAGTGTATGCTCGATGGATTTCCAAATATTTCATTCATGACAGAAATCATTTTTTCTGCTGCCCTTGGATGGACAGGTGTTGTAGCAGCATGATCCAAATAAATTTTCCTCATTGTTCCCACCAAATTTCAAAGTTTAAATGTAAAACATATAAGGCTGAACTTGGCCATCATCTTTATGGTTAGCCAAATCTTCCACTGTAGTGCTGTCCAATACATCTTTTACTGCATCACGTATACGGATCCATAAAGCTCTTTTAGCCGGCTCTTCATCTTCAATGCCTTCCACCGGACTAATCGGTCCCTCCAACACACGGATAATATCTCCTGCAGTAATCTCTGCAGGTTTTTTTGCCAGAATATACCCGCCGTAAGCACCCCGGACACTTTTGACAAGACCTGCATTGCGCAATGGTCCCGCGAGCTGTTCCAAATAATGTTCGGAAAGATTATGGGTCTGTGCGATAGACTTGAGTGAAATGGGACCTTCCCCATATTTCTTTCCCAATTCAATCATAATAGTCAGGCCATAACGGCCTTTTGTTGAAATTTTCATATACTTGCACCCCGTTCAATTTCTGCATTAGTATCTTTATCTTTTAGCCATTTATTTGCAAGTGCTTGGCACTGGGGTAAGGCTATACCTATAAATGTTCCCGCAGCAAGGCTGAAAATGACCGTGCCAATAAAAACAGGGCCTCCCAGCAGCCATCCAATGACTAAAACTCCGATCTCCATCAGACGCCTCGCATTGGACACCTTCCATTTTGTCCTGGCAGTCAGGGCCAGCATGAAACTGTCTCTGGGACCCGCTCCCAGCTTTGCTGAAAGGTAAATACCCATCCCATATGCATAAACAACCATTCCCGCCAAGAACATGACACTTTTCCCGTACCACGTGGCAGGCTCAACCATAAATGGCAGACTCATGTACATATCAATAAAAGCGCCAACGAAAATCATATTTAAATATGCTCCAAATCTGGGCCATTCTTTCATCATGATTCCCGCACTCCCGAGTACGATAAAACCGATGATGATATTCCATGTTCCGATGGTCAGGCCAAACTGATAGTACAAGCCGACGTGAAGAACATCCCATGGAGCCGCTCCAACATCAGCGACAATGGTCAGCGTAATTCCAAGAGCCATGATGAGGAGGCCGCCGGTAAATAGGCCTAACCTTTTGTTTAATTGCTGACTGTTCCTCAATTCCTCTACCCCTTTGCATTGCTCCATTATAACATAACATCCGCTTAAAATGCATAGTTGGCGCAAGTCTGATATGATAGAATCATCGAATGAAGAGAACAACAGTTTGGAGAGGATTGTTAATGGACGTACAACCTTTGGCATTCCGAATGAGGCCAAAAACGATTGAGGAAGTAGTCGGCCAGCAGCACCTCGTCGGCGAAGGAAAAATCATTTCAAGAATGGTAAAAGCAAAACAGTTATCCTCCATGATACTATATGGTCCGCCAGGTATAGGAAAAACATCTATAGCCAGCGCCATAGCCGGAAGTACCCAGTATGCATTTCGTTCATTAAATGCAGTAACTAATAATAAGAAAGATATGGAAATTGTGGCAGCAGAAGCGAAAATGAGCGGCAAAGTCATTCTTTTGCTTGACGAAGTCCACAGGTTGGATAAAGCCAAACAGGATTTTTTGCTGCCTTATTTAGAAAACGGCATGATTGTCCTGATCGGAGCGACAACAAGTAATCCATATCACGCGATTAATCCGGCGATCAGAAGCCGCTGCCAAATCTTTGAGCTATATCCACTTTCTGAATCAGACATGAGGAAAGCCATTGAAAGAGCGATCCATGACGATGAGAGGGGACTGGGATCCTACTCTATCAACATTGAAAAGGAAGCTTTACATCATTTTGCATCAGCCAGTAACGGTGATGTAAGAAGTGCTCTAAATGCAGTTGAGCTGGCTGTTTTATCAACCGAGCCGGATCCGGAAGGAATCATTCATATAACAACCGAAATTGCTGAAGAATGCCTGCAGAAAAAAGCCTTCTCCCACGACAAAGACGGTGATGCTCATTATGACGTGTTAAGTGCTTTTCAGAAATCCATACGAGGCAGTGATGTCAACGCAGCTTTACATTATTTGGGTCGAATGATAGAAGCCGGAGATCTGCCCAGCATCTCCAGGCGATTGCTTGTTACAGCCTACGAAGATATTGGCCTGGCTAATCCTCAGGCAGGTCCAAGAGCCCTGGCCGCGGTACAAACAGCAGAAAAAATTGGCTTTCCTGAAGCTCGAATCCCCTTGGCCAATATTGTCGTTGAACTATGCCTGTCTCCCAAGTCCAATTCAGCATATAAGGCCATGGATGAAGCCTTAAGTGACATCAGAGCCGGCAAAAGCGGCGAAGTGCCTCTCCATTTGAAGGATGCCCATTATAAGGGAGCTGAAGCACTCGGAAGAGGAATAGATTATCTGTATCCGCATAACTATGAAAGCGGCTGGGTGAAACAGCAATATTTACCGGATACGATAAAAGACAAAGAGTATTATAAGCCAAAAAAAACAGGTAAATTTGAGCAGGCATTGGCAGCTGTATACGAAAAAATCAAGCAGAATGAATCATAAAAGGACGGGATCTCAGCCCGTCCTTGATTTAATCACTGTTAACTCTTTCAATCCGGATATCCTTTAATAGCTCTCCCACTACATGTCCAGCCATGATGAGTCCGGCTGTTGACGGAACAAATGCATTGGAAGAAGGAGGCATCTGTGACTTCCGAATATCTGAATCCTGTTTTCCGACTTCCTTCACTACATCCTCCCGGACGACAATCGGACTTTCATCCGAAAAGACAACAGGGACTCCTTTTTTAATTCCATCTTTTCGAAGACGGGTCCGGATTACCTTGGCGATCGGGTCAGTATGAGTCTGAAAGATATCTTTTATCATAAACCTGGTGGGATCCATTTTGTTGGCGGCTCCCATACTGGAAATCATCGGAATATCCCTTTTCAGACATTCTTTTATGAGATGAATTTTGTAGGAAATCGTATCAGAAGCATCTATCACATAATCCAAATCATGAGCAAAAAATTCATCGTACGTCTCTTCTGTATAAAACATCTTTAGTGCAATGACTTCACAATCCGGATTAATATCTTTAATCCGTTCTTTCATCAGATCTGCTTTTGGCCGGCCAATAGTGGACAGCAGGGCAATAATCTGTCTGTTAACATTTGTAATATCTACTACATCTTTATCTACGAGAATCAGTTTTCCAATCCCGGATCTTGCCAGAGCTTCGGCGGCAAATGATCCTACTCCTCCTATTCCAAGTACTGCAGCTGTGCTGTTTTTCAGCCGGTCAAGGCCTCTTTTACCTATGGCCAATTCATTTCTGGAAAACTGGTGTAACATAAACATCCACTCCAAACTCTATTCAATTCTGGAATTAGATTAATGTAAAGAACAATAATATGCAAGAAAAAATGAGAGTTTTTCATAGAAGATTTAAATACATGCCTCCATTGACATTTATGAAAATTAGTACGAAGCACATGAAAGCAAAGCGCCATAAACACTTACAGTACTACGGAACGCTCAAACCGGCACAACAAGCTATTACTCAGAAGTCAGCAGCCAAACCTTGATCTCATTAACATGATGAAAGGCTTCATGCAGATTTACAACGTGGTAATCTGAACTCCTTTAAATAAGCTTCCCCGCACTGAAAAGACGCATCCTGAAAGTCCTGCAGCAGGAAGGAGGAGAATTTCCCCTTAAACACAAAAAACAACCTGCCAATTGACAGATTGCTTGTAGAGCAAAATAAAAAAGTCCCGATCGTGCCGTCTTGAAGATCCTTTGTTTTGAACCCGCTCTCGGCAGGTGGGTGCCCTGCTCCAGGCTTCAGGCGTCCTCTGACCAAAGGCTTGCCCTCGTTCTGGAAACTCCAGGCTCCCGTAGGTAAAACTTGTCGGTCAAAACGATAAGGTATTTAGACGAACACATCAGGACTTTCTTGTTGATTAAATATTAGCATAGGAGCTTGAATATATCAAACAAAATCAAATACAAAATTGTAAATTTATTCCTATTCATTTTGGAGGCGCAAATGTAATTCCTTTAGCTGCTGACCGTCTACTTTATCCGGAGCATCCATTAATAGATCGCTCGCACTTGCTGTTTTCGGAAAAGCGATAGTATCTCTCAGGCTGTTTCTGCCCGCCAGAAGCATAACCAATCTGTCAAGACCTATGGCAATTCCTCCATGCGGGGGAGTACCATACTCAAAAGCTTCAAGCAAGAATCCGAATTGTTCTTGCGCTTCCTCTTCCTTAAATCCAAGAGCTTTAAACATTTTCTCCTGAATATCCCGTTCAAAGATTCTCAGCGAACCTCCTCCCAGTTCATATCCATTCAAGACAATATCATATGCTTGGGCACGTACTTGTTCGGGATTTGATTCAAGAAGCCCTACATCTTCCCTTACCGGCATTGTAAACGGATGGTGCGCAGCAGTATACCGGCCTTCATCTTCATCATATTCCAACAATGGCCAGTCCGTCACCCAGAGAAAATTAAACTTGTTTTCATCAATGAGTCCAAGCTCTTTTCCCAGTTTTAAACGCAGAGCACTAAGCGCATCTGCAACAACAGTCCTTTTGTCCGCAACGTATAAAATTAAGTCACCTGTCTCCGCGTCAAGTGCAGCGGTCAGCTGATTCACCTCTTCTCCGCTGAAAAATTTGGCGATCGGTCCTTTGATGCCATCTTCATCTACTTTCATCCAAGCCAAGCCTTTAGCACCATAAATGGCCACAAACTCAGTAAGTGCGTCAATATCTTTTCGTGAATATTTTTCGGATCCCTGCTTGACTACAATGGCCTTTACCTGACCACCTGATTTAACGGCTCCGGCAAACACCTTGAAATCTGAGTCCTTGACAATCTCAGAAACATCCCGAAGTTCCATGCCAAAGCGTGTATCCGGTTTGTCACTGCCAAACCGATCCATTGCTTCATCATAGGTGATCACAGGAAACGGTGTAGGAATGTCAATGCCCTTTATATCTTTCATTATTTTTACCATCATCGTTTCAACAAGGTTCATGATTTCTTGCTGGTCCATAAAGCTGGCTTCAATATCCACCTGGGTAAACTCCGGCTGGCGGTCAGCTCGTAAATCCTCATCCCGGAAACAGCGTGCAATTTGGTAATACTTTTCAAAACCGCTTACCATCAACAATTGTTTAAAGATTTGAGGTGACTGCGGCAGTGCATAAAATTCTCCGGGATGAACGCGGCTTGGGACAAGATAATCCCTTGCACCTTCAGGCGTACTCTTGGTCAGCATTGGCGTCTCAATATCCAAGAACCCGTTGTCATCAAGATAGTTTCTGATTGTTTTCGTCACATCATGGCGCATTTTAAATACTTCAAACATTTCCGGTCTGCGGAGATCTAAGTAACGATATTTCAAACGAATGTCTTCAGCAGCTTCCGTTCTGTCCTCAATCATAAATGGAGGAGTTTTTGACTTATTGATAATTTGAACTTCATGGACAATTACTTCAATGGTTCCAGTTTTTATTTTTGGATTATAAGTCGATTCATCCCGTTTGACGACTTTACCTTTAACATCCAGAACAAATTCGTTACGGATCGTTTCGGCGGTTTCCAAAGCCTTTTGTGACACCTCCGGGTTAAATACGATCTGAACGACACCTGTCCGGTCGCGAAGATCGATAAAGATTAACCCTCCCAAGTCACGCCGTCTCTGTACCCAGCCTTTTAAGACAACGGACTCCCCAATTGCACCTTCTGTTAATTCACCACAATAATAAGTTCTTCCATACATATTCAGACTCTCCTTATCCTTCACTTCTTAAATATCCTGGCAGATGGTCAAACGGAACTCTTTCTTGATCACCGGTTGTTAAATTTTTAACCATTGCGTTTCCGCTCTCCAGTTCATCTTCTCCAATAATTAAAGCAAATTTAGCACCGATTCGCTCCGCTGCTTTAAATTGAGCCTTCATTTTTCGGCCCATATAATCCTTCTCCGCGGAGAAACCTTCCCTGCGAAGCTTTTGTAATAATGGTACAGCATAATCTATCGCCTTTTCACCCAGGGCAATAATATAGCAATCCACCGCATGTTCCTGCGGCAATTCCACTCCTTCAGCTTCAAGGGCACTTAAGAGGCGTTCAATGCTGAGGGCAAACCCGATCCCCGGCTGGTCCGGACCGCCAACCTCCTGTACCAGACCATTATATCTGCCGCCGCCGCACAACGTTGTAATGGCTCCAAAACCATCTGCTTCGCTCATAATTTCAAAAGCAGTGTGGTTATAATAATCCAGCCCCCTTACAAGTGTGGGATCGACCACATATTCGATGTCCATATCTGATAAGTGTTGTTTTACCGCTTCAAAATATTGGAGAGATTCGTCATTCAAATAATCAAGAATCGATGGAGCCGACTTCATGAGCTGATGGTCGCGATCCTTTTTGCAATCTAAAATTCTGAGCGGGTTCGTCTCAAGACGCTGCCGGCAGTCCTTACAAAATTCTCCAATTCTTGGTTTAAAATGATGGATTAATGCATCCCTGTGCGCTTTTCTGCTTGATGTATCACCAAGGCTGTTAATCACAAGACGCAGTTTCTTCAATCCCAGTTCTTTATAAAGCTCCATGGCAAGTGATATCACTTCCGCGTCAATAGACGGGTCGTTGCTCCCTATTGCTTCAACCCCAAATTGGATAAACTGGCGGTAGCGCCCTGCCTGCGGCCGTTCATAACGGAACATCGGTCCAAAATAATATAACTTGACCGGTTGAGCAGCCTGTCCATACATTTTATTTTCTGCATAAGACCTGACAACAGCAGCTGTTCCTTCCGGCCTAAGTGTAAGGCTCCGTCCTCCCCGGTCTTCAAACGTATACATTTCTTTTTGGACGATGTCTGTCGTATCCCCTACACTTCTTTGAAAAAGCTCAGTATGTTCAAAGATAGGAGTTCTGATTTCTTTATATAAAAACCTGTTGCATATTTCTTTGGCTTTCTTTTCGATAAACTGCCATTTTTCAATTTCACCAGGAAGAATATCCTGTGTACCTCTTGGAATTTGAATCGACAACCTCATATCTCCTTTCCAGCACCTATATATAAAACAAAAATACTCCCGGTCTCTTGTTTCGAAAAACAAGGGACGAGAGTATTTCCCGCGGTGCCACCCTTTTTAAAAGCAATCATGCACTTTCACTTTTTCACGTAACGTGTGTGTAACGTCCAGCCCCTACTAGGCATAACTGTTCGAGGAGGAATCCTAAGGAGTGTCTTTCATTAAGGCAATTTGCGGAAATACTTTCAGCCTGGATATTTCCTCTCTGATCAAATCGTTCCCAATTACTTTCTCCCTCAACGGATGGATCTGTTTAATTTCACTATCATCATACGAATGTGCATTGAATTTGTCAATGGTTAACCTCTCTCCAGCTCTTTTTTCATAAAAGAAATACTCGTATGATCCACTCCCGCTTCATTTGTAACAACAGCAAGACCTTCCCGCTGTTCATTCTCGGCGGTGTTTTGCCAGTGGAGCCCGTCCATATCCTGCATGGAAGTTCCTGCAAATCTGCCTTTATCGTTGATCCTCATCCAATGAATCCTCCCAAAAGTTGATTCCTTTATTATTGCCCTACGGACAAAAATCTATCAAAAATTGAAGAAAAACATACCCATTCCAACCTTTTTTATTTTGACCCATCATGCGATAATAATGATCAAGAGAGAGAGGCGGTAAATATAGTGGGGAAAAAAGCATTTCTGATCATGTTCATACTGATATCAATGATTGCCGGGTGCAGCAAAGACCCCTCTCCTGTCATTTCTGATACAGAAACCGCCACCATTGCAGGTGAAGTGGTTAATGTGCGCGAAAAGCCCGGCACTTCCTATTCCATCATTACCCAAATACATCAGGGGGAAACATACCCTGTTATAGATAAAAAAAACGACTGGATTGAAATTAAATTAGATTCCGAAGAAACAGGCTGGATCGCCGGCTGGCTGGCCACTGTCCAAGCGGGAGAGACCATACAAAAAGCAGGGGTTGTTACGGTGCAGCAATTAAATGTTCGTTCAAAGCCAAGTACTGACAGTGAGGCAGTGGGCACACTTCAGGAAGGGGATACGGTTCATGTACTGGACGAAGAGAATGGGTGGATGAAAATTTTTTACCATTCCAGCACAGCTTGGGTGAGCGACAGGTATATACAGATTCAGGCAAATGAACAGTCTGAAAATCACAGCCGGATTGCAGAAAATATCATGGTTCTTCATGATGATTCCAATGTAAGGAAGAAACCGGATATCCAGTCCAACATTGTGGGACAGGCTCATGCCGGTGAAATATATCAAGTGTTGGATGAACAAGATGGCTGGTTCCAAATTGAAACAACAAAAGGAAAAAAAGGCTATATTCCCGAATGGATTGTTTCCTCCACTGACCGGCCCGCCGGCATTAGGAAAAATGGAAAAGGCCTGTCAGATCAACTGATCGTGATTGATGCAGGACATGGTGGACATGATCAGGGGGCAGCAGGAATCAATGGAACGATTGAGAAAGAATTAACATTGGAAACGGCTAAATTGCTGAAAAAAAAGCTTGAAAAAGCCGGAGCAGACATTTTATTAACAAGATCAAGCGATCAGTACGTTCCCCTGCAACAGCGTACAATGATGGCTGCCGAAAATGAGGCAGACGCTTTTATCAGCCTGCATTATGACAGCATTGAAGAAGATTCGGCATCGGGACACACAACATACTACTACTATGCTTACGAAAAGCGCCTGGCGGATACGATTCATAGCCATCTGTCAAAAGCCATTAAACTGAAAGACAGGGGTTCAAACTTCGGTAATTATTATGTCATGAGGGAGAATACACAGCCGGCCGTGTTGCTCGAATTGGGTTATTTGAGCAATGAAGAGGAAGAGCAATTGATCAAAACAAAAAAATACCGTGAAATGATCACAGATGCGATTGTTGAGGGCCTCAAAGATTACTATGATTAATCACACAATCACGACTTATACACCCAATTGCTGCAGCTTGTCATTGCGGGAAGATCAATACGTATTGTTGCATGGATTTTTTGGACATGTTCAAAAAAGTCAGTTGCGAGACGTTCCGCATCTGACTTTTTTCCATTAATTATGATTTTTTTCCAACAGGAGTGTAACAGGCCCGTCATTGACCAATTCCACTTCCATTTTTCCTCCAAATATGCCCGTTTCCACATGAATACCCTTTTTGCGGAGCAGATGATTAAACTGTTCATAGAGCGAAAGGGCCAAATCAGGAGGAGCCGCATCCACAAAGCTTGGCCGTCTGCCTTTTTGACAGTCGGCATAAAGGGTGAACTGGGAGACAGACAGAATGTCCCCTCCCACATCTTTCAAGGAACGGTTCATCTTTCCTTCTTCATCTTCAAAAATTCGCAAATGCACAATCTTTTCTGCCAGCCATTCTGCTTCTTGGACCGTGTCCTGATAAGTAACGCCTACGAGCAAAACAACACCTTGGCCGATAGAACCCGTTACTTTACCATCAACGGTGACTTGGGCCCGGCTGCACCTTTGTAACACAACTTTCACGTATCCATGCTCCTTTAGTTCATTACCCGATGAACTGCATATATATCCGGGATCTGCTTAATTTTTTCCACCACTTTATGAAGATGGCTGATATTATGAATCGCAATGGTCACCATGATTGTAACCATTTTATTTCGGTCCGTTCGGCCGCTGACGGCCGTAATATTTGTTTTTGTGCCACTTACAGTCTGCAAAACTTCATTTAACAGCCCTCTCCGATCGTAACCCAATACCTCAATGTCCACATTATATTCTTTCCTTGTGCCGCCGTCTTGAACCCACTCCACAGATATGAGCCGATTTTCCTGCTCGGTATTAGAAACATTCGGGCAATCTCTTCGGTGGACAGAAACACCCCTGCCCTTAGTAATAAAACCAACAATATCATCTCCGGGAACAGGGTTGCAGCAGCGGGAAAGTCGGATGAGAAGATTATCTGCTCCTTTTACCTTGACCCCTGCATCATGTTTTCGAGGCCGGTTTATCTGCCTTCCTTCTGTGATTTCCTTTACAGCCTCTTCCTCATCCCGTTTTTTCCTCCATTTTTCAGCAAGACGATTGGCTACCTGCTGAGCGGAGATACCATTATAACCTACAGCGGCATACATATCATCTTTTGTGGGAAAATTAAATTTTTCTGCAGTTCTCTCAATATTTTCAGGAGTAAGAACTTCTTTAATATCAAAATCCATTTCTTTGATCTCTTTTTCAATTAATTCCTTACCCTTGATGATATTTTCTTCTTTCCTCTGCTTTTTAAAAAACTGCCTGATCTTATTTTTAGCCTGGGATGTCTGCGCCAGCTTTAACCAATCCTGACTGGGTCCATAGGAATGTTTGGATGTCAGCACTTCAACAATATCACCAGTATGAAGTTTATGATCGAGCGTGACCATCTTCCCGTTTACTTTAGCACCAATCGTTTGATTGCCGATTTCCGAATGAATCCTATAGGCAAAATCTATAGGTACCGATCCTGCAGGAAGCTCTATAACATCCCCTTTGGGAGTAAACACAAACACCATATCGGAGAATAAATCAATTTTTAATGACTCCATGAACTCTTCAGCATTTGCTGCTTCATTCTGGAACTCCAGTATTTCTCTAAACCAGGACAGCTTTTTATCAAACGTTGCAAGCTTGTCAATCGTTTTTCCTTCTTTATATGCCCAATGCGCCGCAATTCCGTATTCGGCAATCCGATGCATTTCAATTGTCCTGATCTGTACTTCAAGAGGTTCTCCTTTAGGCCCTATGACTGTTGTATGAAGTGACTGATACATATTAGTCTTAGGCATGGCAATATAATCTTTGAACCTTCCCGGCATTGGCTTCCAGCATGTATGAATAATTCCGAGCACTGCATAGCAATCCTTAATACTGTTGACAATAATCCTTACGGCCAGCAGATCATAAATTTCATTAAACTGCTTATGTTGCAACGTCATTTTTCGATAGATAGAGTATAAATGTTTGGGCCGGCCATACAGCTCAGCTTTAATTTCCACTTCCTCCAGCCTGTTTCTTACTTCCTCAATGACATTTTCTAAATACTCTTCTCTTTCCGCCCTTTTTCTTTTCATTAAGTTAACGATTCGGTAATATTGCTGAGGATTTAAATAACGGAGTGATATATCCTCCAGTTCCCACTTAATCTTGGAGATACCGAGACGATGGGCCAGGGGTGCAAAAATCTCAAGCGTTTCGTTGGCAATCCTTCTTTGTTTTTCGGGCGCCAGATGTTTTAAGGTCCTCATATTATGGAGTCGGTCTGCGAGTTTAATTAAAATGACGCGAATGTCCTTCGCCATCGCAACGAACATTTTCCGGTGGTTTTCTGCCTGCTGCTGTTCATGTGACTTATACTTTATCTTTCCGAGCTTGGTGACACCATCAACGAGCATGGCCACTTCCTCGCCGAATTCCTCCGTTAACTGTTCAATCGTTACATCGGTATCTTCCACAACATCGTGGAGAAAGCCCGCCGCCACTGTTGCCGGATCCAATTCAAGGTCTGCCAATATTCCTGCTACCTGAACCGGATGGATAATATACGGCTCGCCTGACTTTCGAAATTGATCCTTATGTGCCAACCGGGCAAATTCAAATGCCTTCATGACTAGTTCGGCGTGTTCATCATTTAAATATTTTGTTGTCCGTTCAAAAACATCTTCAGCTGTTAATATGCTATCTTTTGCCACAAGGATCACCTTTTTACAAATAAATATGATATAAAATCAAAATGTAACGCATTTCAGTGATATAAATTTAATATATGAATACTATTATGGTTTTTACAGCAATACTTGTAAAAGCACTCTTACGAGTGCTTTGGCTGTTGTTACATCTAAAACGACATGAGTGACAGAAGGTCGTAATCCTCCAGCTTATCTCTTCCGTTCAAATAAGACAGCTCAATGAGGAAAGCAATTCCTGCAACGACCCCTCCCAATTTTTCCACAAGCTCGATCGTGGCTTTGATGGTTCCTCCGGTCGCCAATAAATCATCAGTGATTAAAACACGCTGCCCTTTTTTGATGGCATCTTTGTGTATAGTCAGAGCATCTTTACCATATTCTTTTCCATAGCTGGCCTTAATGGTTTCTCTCGGAAGTTTTCCCTCTTTTCTTACCGGTGCAAATCCTACACCCAGAGCATAAGCGACCGGACAGCCAATGATGAAGCCGCGTGCTTCCGGACCAACTACAATGTCAATTTCTTTTTCCTTTGCGTACTCAACGATTTGATCTGTTGCATATCGAAACGCTTCGCCGTTATCCATCAAGGTGGTAATGTCCTTAAATAATACACCTTTTTGCGGCCAATCAGGAACGATTGTAATATATTGTTTTAAGTCCATGCATCCATTTCCTCCCCAAAGTAAGCAGGGTCTGCAACTCTCTTTTCAAACCACAGCTTCAATTCCTGATATGATGAGTAGATCAGTTGTTTTTCCAATTCCATAATCGCCTGCTTCTGTTGATAGGCCGGCGACTCTGTCAGATCTCTTTTCATTTTTACTGGATTTAACACGATTGTCCCATCTTTTATTGTAACAAATTCAAGTTCAAAAAACACTTGGGTCATAAATTGTACGGTTTCTTTTGACCAACCCCGGTAGGCTTCCAATTCTTTACCGTATCTTTTTACATCAAATGTCCTTCTTTTGGCAAGAAAAGCATAGTACCATTTAAAATGATCCCTTGTGGGAATGGTTTGAAAGAACTCCCCGCTTTCATGATAAAAATGCGCATAAATACGATCCGGCAATTTTCCTTTTACCAACTCTTCAAGTAGCTCAATGGTTGGAGGAAGATCCAAAAGAACAAGGTATTTACCGTCCAACCTAATGTTTTGTGCCTCTTCCCGACTTTTAATCCATTGGATTTGTGCCTGACTGGTGATTTGAAGCTTATTGAACGTTTGTTCCCTAAATACAACAACAGTAGTTTGGGCGGCCGGTAATTTCGGAAGCCAACTTTCTGTGTTTTTGTTTCCCCGCTTATCAAACAGCTGCCAATTACGAATGCTTGCATCTCTAATAAATATTTGCGGCTTCTTTACATTATTCCATTCATTAATGGACAGTTCCCCGATAACAGACAGGTCAGCATCAGGGGAAATATCGTCTGCCAGTTCTCCCATATGAAAACCGATACCGTCCAAATTCCTGCCGTCTTGTTCCAGCATGATCTTTACATGATTTTTATTAGCTCCAATTTTTCTTACATGTTGAGCTTTTAGCTGATCCATCATAAATAGCGGCTTGGGATTGTTCACCCCGTATGGAGCCAGAAGCTCCAGCTCTTGAATGGTTTGTATATCTACTTCAGTGATAGAGGCTTTATGATCCAGCTCAGTAACAGGCTGTAAATCTTCGGGACTTAACTGATTCTTTGCTTCGGTGTTCAAACGTTCTCTTAGTTCCTTAATATCCGAAATAGAAAGAGTCATTCCGGCTGCCATAGGATGACCGCCAAAATGTTCAAGGAGATCCGAACAAGTAAGCAGGCTGGCAAATAAATCAAAACCTCGAATACTCCTGGCCGACCCTTTCGCTTTACCTGTTTTTTCATCCAGGCCCAGCACAATCACCGGCCTGTAATACTTTTCAACAAGTCTTGAGGCTACGATCCCGATAACCCCCGGGTTCCAGCCCTCTTTTGCGAGTACAAAAACATGCTGCTCGGAAGGAGGAAAGAATGTATCTGCCATATCCATGGCTTCTTTTGTAATTTCTGAAACAAGCGTTTTTCTTTCTTCATTCATTTGTTCGATGGCAGCGGAAAGTTCCTCTGCCTCCTGAACATCGTTTGTTAACAATAATTGTGCCGCCGGATCGGCAGAAGCGAGCCTTCCCGCAGCGTTCAACCGCGGACCAATTGTAAAACCGACAGTTTCCTCAGTCGCTTCAGCCAAATTTACGCCAGCCGACCGGCTCAGTGCAATGAGTCCTGGTCTTTCGGTCTGGCGCAGGCATTGCAGTCCCTTTTTGACAATAAGCCGATTTTCTCCGAGCAGCGGTACAAGATCGGATATTGTCCCAATGGCAGCTAAATCAAGCAGTTCTGTTGGTGCATGGCCTAATAAAGCATGGGCAAGCTTGAAGGTTACTCCTACACCAGCGAGATCCGGAAATGGATATTGTGTATCATTGTATCTCGGATGTATAATGGCATACGCAGCGGGCAATTCAGGCTGGATTTCATGGTGATCTGTAATAATTACATCCATGCCAAGCTGCCGGGCAACCTCTGCTTCGTGAGTAGATGCGATCCCCGTATCTACAGTAATAATTAGATTTACTCCTTCTTGAGCAGCGCGCCGGTAGGCACTTTCATTCGGACCGTAGCCTTCTGAAAAACGATTGGGAATATAAAATTGAGCGCAAGCGCCCATGTCCCTCAAAACTGTCATCAACAGCGCAGTACTCGTCACACCATCAGCATCATAGTCTCCATATACTAAAATTTTCTCTTGATCTTGAATCGCTTTGTGAATTCGCTCCACTGCTATTTTCATATCCTGCATCAAAAAAGGATCATGAAAATCTTCCTTTTCAATATGTAAAAAGCGATAAGCGTCAACAGGGTCTTTGATTCCCCGGTTGATTAACAAACTGGCAGTGAGCGGAGATATACGAAGTTCGCCGGTTAATGCAGCAACCGCCTTCTCATCCGCTTTCTGAACGATCCAGCGAGTTTTTGATTCTAACATTCACTCACTCCCTCAGACTAACTTATTATACAAAATGGCGCGGTCCCTTTCAATAAACCAAGGGGATATAAAAAATAGCACAAGAGCCACTCCAGCAAGACGTTAGCGCATAGAGACGAACAATTCACCATGTGAATCCTCTTCCTGTCAAATAATTTGTCCCAAACCTCAAAAAAGCCGCAGAAAATGCGGCTTTTTATTTGATGCGATGCTAATTTGCTTAAGTTGTCAAATATTTACACTTGGGGTTCGTCTGACCACTTCTTCTTTTCTTTAACCGTTTTGATCGGTCCTTTTTTCTTCAACTCTTTCACTTTAAGGTCATACCACAGTTGGGCAGCAATAAAGATTGATGAATAGGTTCCTGCCAGAAGTCCTACAAGCAGAGCTACTGAAAAGTTTCGAATCGACTCGCTGCCGAAAACCAATAAAGCAACAACTGTCACAATAACTGTCAGGATGGTATTGATGGAGCGAGTCAAGGTCTGGCGAAGACCCCTGTTCACTACATCTGCGATGTCCTGCTCAGTTTTCAACCGTTTTTTCGCTCTCATATTTTCACGAATCCGGTCAAATGTGACAATTGTGTCATTGATAGAGTAACCGACAATGGTCAGGACTGCTGCAATAAAAGTTAAATCCACTTCCAAACGCGTTAAGCTGAAGAAAGCTACAATGAAAAATGCATCATGAGCAAGCCCGACAACAGAAGCAATCCCCATCCTGGATTCAAAGCGGAAAGTAACATATATGATAATACCCAATGCAGCAATACTCAGTGCATAAAATGCATTATTGGCCAGTTCCTTTCCAACTGTCGGTGAAACTGTACTGACATTCGGCTCTACACCATATTTCTTTTCAAAATGGTCCTGCAGCCCGGCAATTTCCTCCTTGGACATGGCCCCTTTATATTTGGCCACACCTATTTCCTGTTCGTTCCCCGACAGAACAATGTCATCTGCCGGCATTCCAATTGAGTCCAGCTCTGCCTTCAGTTCGTCTGCAGACAATGTTTGTCCCGCATTGATTTCGACCCGTGTTCCGCTGGAAAAGTCGATTCCCAGGTTTAGCCGAAACATCCCCAGAATTACAGCGCCTGCCACAAGCAAAACAATGGAAAATGCATAAAATTTCTTTCTGCTTCTAACGAAATCAAACCGGTCAAACGGAGTCTTCAGGTTATATGCAGCAATGTTCTCAGACAGGTCATGAATCTCGGATTTCTTTACACCAAACCATCCCGGTCTGTTGTTAAAGAAATTACTGTTGATCCAGAGGCCGAGAAGCAGTCTTGAACCATAGACTGCAGTTAAAAAGCTCATTAATATACTCAATATGAGCATAGTTGCGAAGCCTTTAACGGAACTCGTACCAAAATAAAAGAGTACTGCTCCTGCCAGCAGTGTCGTAAGATTGGCGTCAAAAATTGAAACAAAAGAGGATTTATTCCCAGCCTTAAAAGCCGACCGCAATGACCTGCCGAGACGAATCTCTTCCTTTAGCCTCTCGTACGTAAGGATGTTTGCATCCACCGCCATCCCGACACCGAGAATTAAAGCTGCTATACCGGGCAGCGTCAAAACCCCGTTCATCAAATTAAAAATGAGCAGGATTAAATATATATAGACACTAAGAGTGATGGAAGCAATGATCCCCGGAAACCGATAATAGAATATCATAAACAGGAATATCATCGCGATGCCAATGATACCCGCGGTAACAGTTTTATCCATTGCCTGTTCCCCAAATTGCGCCCCGACGGATGTGGAATACACCTCAGTCAATTTAACAGGCAGGGCGCCTGCATTCAGAAGGTTTGCAAGATTTTCGGCTTCTTCCACTGTGAAATTGCCTTCAATGGTAACATCCGTTTCGTTGAAAACCTCATTGACATTTGGTGCCGAAATCAATTTGGAATTGCCGGTGGCAACGGCCTCTTCATATGAATCGACCCCTTCTTCAAAATCCATCCAAATGGCCAACTGATTATTGGGCCTCATACTGACAATCTTCTCTGTTACTTCTCTGAATTTATCCCGATCCTTCAGCTTAACAAGGACTATAGGCTGATTTGTCTCCGGATTGAAACTCTGCTTTGCAGCACCTTCGACTAAATCCGTTCCATCCAGCATAATGTTGTCGTTCACATCTCTAAAGGTTAAGGTTGCTTGTGTACCAAGCATTTCCCTTGCTTCGTTCTGATCTTCAACTCCGGCCAGCTGAACCCTGATCCGGTTATTCCCCTCGATTTGAATATTTGGTTCACTTACTCCCAGAGTGTTTACCCTGCGGTTAAGAGCTTCAGTTGTATGAACCAGTGTTTCACGGTTAATTTCCTGCCCCTCTTTAGCAGGCTCTGCCTCATACAAAACTTCGAAACCGCCTTGGAGATCAAGGCCCAGCTTAATGCCATTTACAATATTGGTTGTGGTCGTGCCCGAGATTCCTGCAAGAAAAATCACTATAAGGAAAAAGGCTACGATTCTGCTTCGTTTAACCATGAAAAATATGTCCCCCTTGAAAGAAGAGCAGCCAGAAACTCTTTTTGTCTGATTTGATTATGGAGCAGATGGTAAATTGTGTCAATCAGCTTTATCTGCTCGTAATAGTTCTTGGAGATCTTCGCTCTCTAAATCATCCAGAGAGTTTGAGCCCCGAAATGCTTCCATCGTCGCGAAATGCATAAAATCGCCTGTCTTTAAGGAAAGGATATCTGAAACCAATTCATAGATTCTGATACCTTCTTTAGGCTTTTTCCACGTTTTTTCAGTTAAAAATTTCCAAAGATGGGTTACAGAAACTTCTTCGTAGCCAAGTACTGCAAATTCCTCCACTTTGCTGGCTAAAGCCGGCTGGAGTCTATGAAAATAATCATCATATTCGTGCTTATTCTTTTGTTCAGCCATCATCAGACCACCCTTCTTTTAACAGTACAACCGTGAACTTGTCATGCTTTGTCCAAGTCCATGCATATACATAATTGTAATCGAAATGAGCATATTTGAGAAGGCAGGGAAACAGATGTCAAAGTTTCTGAAAGGCACATTGATTTTGATGGCTGCAGGACTTGTGACGAGGCTGTTGGGATTTATCAACAGAATCGTGCTTGCCCGTGTGGTCGGAGAAGAAGGGGTAGGTTTATATATGATGGCCTATCCAACTTTGATTCTAGTTGTAACCATTACACAGCTGGGATTGCCGGTTGCGATTTCCAAAGCTGTAGCAGAAGCGGATATAAAAGGGGACCAGCAAAAAATCAAAAGAATTCTTGCTGTTTCCCTGGCTGTAACAGGTACTTTATCATTGATTTTCACACCAGCTTTATTCATATTGGGACCTTTGCTTTCCAATATACTTTTTACAGATTCCAGAACAATATATCCGTTGCTGGCGATTACACCGATTATTCCTATTGTAGCTGTATCCTCGGTCATCCGAGGCTATTTTCAAGGGAAACAAAATATGAAACCATCAGCTGTCTCCCAAGTCCTGGAGCAGGCTGTTCGTATTACGCTCATTGCCTTCTTAACAAAAACTTTCCTTCCCTATGGAATCGAATATGCGGCGGCGGCTGCCATGGTGGCATCTGTCATTGGGGAATTGATCTCACTCTTATATTTATTCGCTATGTTTAAATTGAAGAAAAGATTTCCTGTCAGGAAAAACTTTTGGCATGCATTGAAAGGCGGAAGAACAACATTTCATGAGTTAATGAATGTAGCTCTTCCAACAACGGGAAGCAGGATGATCGGTTCTTTATCATGGTTTTTTGAACCAATCATTGTTTCCCAAAGTCTGCTGATTGCCGGAGTTGCTGCGGGAATAGCAACGAAGCAATACGGATTATTGACTGGATATGCACTTCCACTGTTGACCCTGCCTTCTTTTATTACTTTTTCGCTGGCCACTTCACTTGTCCCTGCGATCAGTGAAGCCAATGCAGTTCGTAATCACCAGCTTGTTGAATACCGGCTGCAGCAGGCTTTGAGGTTTGCCTTGTTATCCGGCGGATTGTCAGTCGTTATTTTGTTCACATTTTCAGAGCCTTTAATGAAATTGATCTATGGGACAGAAAATGGAGCTTATTTTATACAGTTAATGGCCCCATTCTTTATATTTCATTATTATCAAGGCCCCCTTCAAGCTATATTACAAGCTTTGGACTTGGCAAAAGCTGCCATGATCAATAGTCTTATCGGAAATGCAGTAAAACTCACTGTTATTTTTGTCCTGGCTTCCCAGCCTGATATCGGTATTACCGGCGCCGCATTAGGCATTGCTACTGGAACTGTCTTAATTACAACCTTGCATTTTGCCACTGTTTTAAAGAAGATTCAATTTACAGTCTATATTCAGGAATACGTGAAGTTTTTTGCAGCAGCCATTGCGGCGGGATTTTGCGGGAGATTGATGTACAGCGGACTGCAAGTTCCATCAACCTTTTTACAGCTAGTGGCCTGTATCATTTTTACGGCATTGATTTATATACTGTTATTATTTCCATTAAAGCTGATCAAAAAAAATGATTTGCAGAGGATCCCTCTAATTAACAACCTATGGAAGTAAGAGACGCACAAGTCGAGAGCCTCAGGCGGCAAGCACAAGATTTTTTCAACTTATAACCGGCTGTGCAGGGACATGCTGGGGCGTACAATACACAACTTTGCTCAAAAAATGATCCCGGCTATATTACCGGGACTTTTTACTCTTTACCATCCATATAATCTACAAAGAATTCCCCATCCTGAAAGCTGCAAAAAGAAATGCTTTCTATCTTTTTGTGCCCCCTTTCAGCCAATTCTCTCCTTAACCATTGTTCGTCGATGTTTGATTTTTTCAGCCCCGGCTCCTGTATCTTTCCATCTATTATAAGAGGAATAGTCAAAGTTCCCGGTTTATTCTTATTTTCCTTTTTAAATACAGATAAATTTCCGCTCGTCTCTAATATGGCAAATTCTACATCCGCTATATTACGGATATCCTTTTGCCTCAGCTGCGTAAGCAGATCATCAAAGTTATAACGGTGTCTTCTCATTTCTTTCTCATTGATTTTGCCTTTTTCAATAATAATGCTTGATTTCCCATCAACCAGACGCCGGAACTTTATACTCTTTAGAGAAAGATAAGCTGATCCAACTTGAATCAGGAGCAAAATGACCAGGGGAATAATGGTATGCAATATAGGATCTTTATGTTGTTCAATCGCAAGTACAGCCAATTCCCCCATCATAATAAACACAACAAGATCGAGTACGCTCAGTTCACCAATTTCCCTCTTGCCCATGAGACGAAAGATAATAAGGATGACGATATAAAGCAAAACTGTCCGCAGGATAATAATGAACATATCAGACACTTTCCATCCCCCTGACAAAAAGCATTACGTATTAGTATGAGCAATAAATTTACAAACATAAGGGAAAAAGCTTCTATTAACGGAATTTGTGAATATGCTGTAGAAGGACAGGCGTTATAATGGCCAAATGTAAAGGAAAGGAGTGAAAGATGATCGAAGCAAAAAACGTTGGACTATCTGTCATTTACGGGGTTGCCACCATCTTATTGCTTGCAGCTGTCACCAGTTTCATTTTTTCGTTCATCTTGTCTTTTACCCATACTCAAGAAAAATCTATTGCTTTACTCATCACGATTATTTCATTTTTTTGCGTATTTGCCGGCGGATTTATATGCGGAGGCAAAGCAAAGCAAAGAGGATGGATCGTGGGAGGAGCGACAGGCTTGCTTTACAGCTTGATTATCTTCTTATATCAATATTTAGGACCAGGTACACTATTCTCCTGGGAACAGCTCATATATTACATTTGTTATACTCTGACAGCCATGATGGGAGGAGTTCTGGGAGTCAATATCGCAGGCGGGCCACAGCACAACAGTTGAGCAATTCATCTCAGCCTAATGCAAAAGGAACACGGCACCTGATCTTTTTGCATGCAAAAAGAAGCGTCATTTGCTGAACGCTTCTTTTTCACATCTTCATAGTATTATGATTGTACTACTTCTCTAATTGCATTTCGATCATATGTAAGTCTGCTGCCATCGCCGCACAAAATGACTACTTGTCCTTCGTCGATCGCATCGATTGTTCCATGGAGGCCGCCGATCGTAATGACCTTGTCTCCTTTTTGCAAATTATTTTGCATCGTTTGAACAGCCTTCTGCCTCTTTTGGTTCGGTCTGATCAGCAAGAAATAGAACAAAACGAACATTAAAATAAATGGCAGTAAATTCGCGAGTGTTTGCAAGTTCCTTCCTCCTTTCCGGATTACTGAATTATTTAGAAATTTTTCGCGTCCGGACGGTTGAATCCATACCGCTCAAAAAATTCTTCCCTGAAGTCACCGAGACGATCTTCACGGATCGCATCTCTGACTTGCTTCATTAATTTTAACAGAAAATAAACATTATGATAAGTCGTAAGCCTGATTCCGAATGTTTCATTACATTTAATTAAATGGCGGATATACGCACGGGTGTAATTGCGGCATGCATAACAATCGCAGTTTTCGTCCATTGGCCGGTAATCACGGGCATACGCAGCATTTTTCACAACAAGGCGGCCTTCACTTGTCATAAGGGTGCCATTTCTGGCAATCCTCGTCGGCAGAACACAGTCAAACATGTCCACACCCCTGATTGCCCCATCGATGAGTGAGTCAGGTGAACCTACTCCCATCAGATACCGCGGCTTATCTGCAGGCAGCAGCGGTGCAGTAAAATCCAGCACTGAATTCATTACATCTTTGGGTTCTCCTACAGACAGACCTCCAATAGCATATCCCGGAAAATCCAATGAAACTAAGTCCTTCGCACTTTGCTTTCTTAAATCTTTATATTCCCCGCCTTGAACAATACCAAACAGACTTTGGTCCTTTGGCCGTTGATGAGCTTTCAGGCACCTTTCAGCCCAGCGTGAAGTTCGCTCAACGGATTTTTTCATATATTCATGTGAAGCAGGATATGGCGGGCATTCATCAAATGCCATCATAATATCCGGTCCAAGGGCATTTTGGATGGCCATCGACTTCTCTGGGGAAAGAAATAATTTGTCGCCATTAAGATGGTTACGAAAATGGACACCCTCTTCTTCAATGTTTCGAAATTCACTCAGACTAAAAACTTGAAAACCGCCTGAATCTGTCAAAATCGCCTGGTCCCAGTTCATAAATCGATGGAGGCCGCCCGCCTCCTCCACAATATTTTCACCAGGCCTCAGCCATAGGTGGTATGTATTACTGAGAATAATTCCTGCGCCTATTTCTTTTAATTCTTCCGGGCTCATTGTTTTAACTGTTGCGAGAGTCCCAACAGGCATAAACATCGGCGTCTCATAGGTTCCATGCGGAGTATGGATCTTACCAAGCCGCGCTCCGGTCTGTTTGCATGTTTTAATCAATTCATAAGTAACAGCAGGCAATCCGAACACTCCTTTCTTATCTCCATTAAATTATGATCATGGCATCGCCAAAACTGAAAAACCTGTATCTTTCTTTTACCGCAATTTCATAGGCATGAAGGATATGTTCCCGCCCTGCCAATGCGCTGACAAGCATAATCAATGTGGACATCGGCAAATGAAAATTGGTCACCAACCCATCTACGGCTTTAAACTCATATCCAGGATAGATAAAAATGTCGGTCCAGCCATTTCCGGGGATAAATACACCGTCGTTTTGTCCGGCGATCGTTTCCAACGTCCTTGTGGATGTTGTCCCAACTGAAATAATTCTGCCTCCTTTTCTCTTCACTTCATTCAGCAGATCAGCAGTTTCCCGGGACATCCTATAGTATTCCGAATGCATGTCATGATCCTCTACACTTTCCGTGCTAACGGGCCTGAATGTTCCCAGCCCTACGTGAAGTGTGATAAAAGCAACATGAATTCCTTTTTCTTTAATCCTTTCCAGAAGGTCATGAGTGAAATGGAGGCCTGCTGTCGGGGCAGCTGCCGAACCTCTTTCCCGTGCATACACTGTTTGATACCTGTCCTGATCCTCAAGCCGTTCCTTAATATACGGAGGGAGCGGCATCTTGCCCAGGGCATCAAGCACCTCATAAAAGATCCCTTCATATTGAAACTCAAATATACGGCCCCCATGATCTTCCGTACCAATACAGACCGCTTTTAACTGCCCGTTACCAAAGGTTATTTCAGTCCCGGCTTTTATTCTTTTCGCCGGTTTTGCCAGCGTCTCCCAACAATCACCCTTCAACTGTTTTAGAAGCAGCACTTCCACTTTTGCACCTGTCCCCACTTTAGTTCCAAACAGCCGCGCCGGAAGTACTTTTGTGTCATTTAGCACAAGACAGTCCCCCGGATTCAAATATTCCGGAAGACTGGTAAACGATTCGTGGGCAATCTCACCTGTTTCTTTATTTAGAATCATCAGCCTGCTTTGAGACCTGTTTTCAAGCGGTACCTGTGCAATCAGTTCCTCAGGCAGATGAAAGTTAAACATATCTACATTCAACTCTTATTTAAGCCTCCCAACGATAAAAAAGATCACTGATAAAATAACGCTGATAATAATAGAGGTTGCCACCGGAAAAAAGAACGTAGCATTCCCTTTCCGAATCACAATATCGCCTGGAAGCTTTCCAAGTTTAAGAAAATGTATCAGAAAACCCGCAATGAAAATAACCGCTCCGGCAACCATCAGCAGTTTAGCCATTCCGTTCAATTTTCCGGCACCTCCATGTTAAAATGCTCATAAACTTGGGGTGTCACAAGACGTCCTCGCGGTGTTCTCTGCAAGAAACCGATTTGGAGAAGGTACGGCTCATATACATCCTCAATTGTGGATGGCTCTTCTCCGATGCTTGCCGCTATTGTATCAATGCCAACGGGCCCCCCCCGGAATTTCTGAATGATTCCCATTAATAGCTTGTGGTCAATATGATCCAATCCCAGTTTATCAACTTGCAGTAAAGACAACGCTTCATCCGCCATAGGTAAAGTAATCACTCCGTTGGACCGAACCTGTGCAAAATCCCGTACTCTTCTGAGCAGCCGGTTGGCAATCCGAGGAGTCCCCCTTGACCGTCTGGCAATTTCAACTGCTCCATTCCACTCGATCTCTGTTTCCAGAATATCAGCCGTTCTGGTAATTATGCTGGTTAATTGGCGTTCATTATAATATTCCAGGCGGCAAAGGACCCCAAACCGGTCCCGTAACGGAGCAGATACTGCACCTGCCCGGGTGGTAGCTCCAACCAGTGTAAATGGAGGAAGATCCAGCCGGACAGAGCGGGCTTCCGGCCCTTTTCCGATGACAATATCAAGACAATAATCTTCCATTGCAGGATATAAAACCTCTTCAATCGCACGGGGCAAGCGATGGATTTCATCTATAAACAAAACTTCCCCAGGTTCAAGTGATGTCAATATGGCAGCCAAATCTCCCGGGCGTTCGATAGCAGGTCCGGAGGTTGTTCTGACATTAACACCCATTTCATTGGCAATAACAACAGCCAGAGTTGTTTTTCCCAGTCCCGGGGGTCCGTAAAGCAGCACATGATCCAGAGCTTCTTTCCGCATTTTTGCGGCTTCTATGAAAACAGACAAATTATCCTTTACTTTATCCTGGCCAATATACTGGGAAAGTGATTGAGGACGGAGACTTTGCTCAAACGATATATCATTTTGCAAAGCTTCTCCGGAGAGGACTCTTTCCTCCATCCCACATCACTCCTTCCTTTATGATTTCATGAATATTTGTAAGGCCTTTTTGATGTATTGGTCGGTTGTCAAATCCTCATTGGCCAGCTTCGATTCAATTTTTTTCAGCTCTCGATCCGAATAGCCCAATGCAGACAAAGCCAGAATGGCTTCATGTAATGCGGCGGAGTCAGTGATGTCCTTACTATCTTCCGGCAGCTCTGCGGCGGCTGCAGCTTCAGCCTTTCCTTCCGTTATCACATCATCCAGCTTTCCTTTTAAGTCTAAAATCATTTGCCTTGCTGTTTTCTTTCCTACACCGGGAAACTTTGTTAAGAACTTCTCATCTTCCATTTCTATCGCCTGCACCACTTGTGCAGGCTTGCCAAATGCCAAAATAGCCAAGGCGCCCTTCGGACCAATCCCTGACACGCTGATCAGCTTTTTGAACATTTGCTTCTCCGTATCTTTTTCAAACCCATAAAGAGCAATGTTATCTTCTCTTACATGCTGATATGTATAGATCGTCATTTCGGATCCTATTTTGGCTGAAAAGACAAAAGGATTCGGCGTTAAAATTTGATAGCCGATTCCATTGTTTTCAACCACTACATATTCAGGGCCAATTTGGCCGATGGTACCTTTAATGTATTCGTACAATGGTTTCTCTCCTCTTCCATACTACCCATCATTGTACCATATAATTCAATTCCCATAACACAAAAAACAACATACGTTCTAATGTGCAAGCCTGCAAGTTTACTGGATTACAAATGGGGTAAACCATATGTAACACTGTTTTCACTAAACTTTGAGCATTCCCGGCTATACGCCGCAAAGGAGGGACCCTGTCAATGTTGAATGTGGTCGGAATATATGGAACAAGCTTTGATGCAATGAAAGCCATCGATACTTTGAAGCATGATGGTATAGACGATCGACATATACACGTAGTTGTGAATGATGAGCTGAAGTCTCGAACCATTGAGGATAAAAGCAGGGCGATTGTAAAAGATGTACAGACAAATGATGTGGAACATGATAATTTCTGGGAAGAGTTGAAGTCATTTTTTACCGATCAGGATCTCAATATAGGAAAAACAGAAGCTGAGGCAGAGAGATATTCGAAAGAAGTGGAAAACGGTCAAATTCTTGTGCTTGTGGGCAGCAACGCAGACCAGGGAAGATCTCGCCTGCTGTCAACAGAGAACATTCCGGTGAATGAAACAGTCTCTTTAAAAGTGCATGGTGAAAAAGTGGACAACCAAATGACAGGAGACCGATTTAACCAGGAAGATCACACTCCACAAGCTAAAAAACCTGGATACCCCTCTTATGCAACAAAATCTAATCCTGATCTTTTACAACAAAGCGGAAGACCAAAAGTGAGAGAAGAAAGCATGACTTCGCTGGCTGGAAGACAAAAAGAGTACGAAGAAGAGATAAATCCATTCGAAAACCGATATTTGCCCGATAAAAACAGGAGTTCAGATCTGCGGGATGATGGAAACAGCCTTTCATAAAGCCCAGGCAAGCGCCTGGCTTTTTTTTCTTGTGTAATCCTTAATTATCTTTGCTCCTGTATGATCATGCTGGTTAAGGTTGCAAAAAGAAGCAAACGGATCATACATTAAGAAATATTTGGTAAACTAAAAATATCATATGAGAAAGGAGAACGGATGATGAAATTTGAAGGTTTTTCGAAAAGCGACTTTGAAACTTTTCACGTAAATGGCCTGGAAGATAGGATGAATGCCATACAAACGAGGATTCAGCCAAAGTTTAAAGCAATTGGGGAAACGCTTGCATCTGATCTATCCGCAATGACCGGCATGGAAATGTTCTTACATATTGCGAAGCATGCAAGAAGAACAGTAAATCCTCCAAATGATACATGGCTTGCCATTGCCAATAACAAACGCGGCTACAAAAAACATCCGCACTTTCAAGTCGGCCTGTTCGATGATCATGCATTTATTTGGCTTGCCTATATTTATGAGCTGCCCAATAAAGCAGAATATGCGCAAAAGTTTCTAGATCAGATGGACTTTATTATAGAAAATGTTCCGGGGGATTTTGTTGTGTCTATGGATCATATGAAAAAAGACGCGGAAAAAATCAGTGTTATTAATCTGAAAAAAACGTTGGAACGCTTCCGTGATGTCAAAAAGGCGGAATTTTTAATAGGAAGGCAAATTCCAGCAGATGATCCCATTGTTCAGGACGGGGATGGCTTTATTTCCTTGGCAAAAGGTACTTTTGAGACTCTAATACCCATTTACAAGTTAGGGTTTGCGTAAAATGAAAACACGGGCGCCGCGTGCCGTATGTGGAGAAATGCAAAAAATGGTTTCCTGCAAACGACCAGCGCTGGCCCATGGCCAAAGCAGCAACCTGTTGCATAAGCGACATGTAGGTACGGATGTCCGTTAAGCCGGATGGAGCCGGACATCAAATATAAAAGGATTCACAACATGTATCCAGGATAAAAGCCGGCTTCCGAAGGCCGGCTTTTTACTATTAAGCATGAACTTTCTTTTCAACAGACAACCAAGGCCTGCCGTCTTCCCACCTTACATGGACGGGGAGCTTAAACGTTTCGGTTAAGATGTCATCCCTTACAACCTCATGTTTTGGACCTGCAGCAACAATTTTTCCGTCCTTTATTGATAATACGTGAGTGACATCTTCAACAAGCTCTTCAATATGGTGGGTCACGTAAACAAATTGGCATGGACGATTGACTATTTCCTTCGTCAGTTCCAAGACCTGTTCACGGGATAATATATCAAGTCCCGAACATGGTTCATCCAAAATTAACAGCTTGGGATCATTCATTAAGGAACGTGCGATGAGCACTCTTCTTCGCTCCCCTTGAGAAAGCTGTTTGTATGGTTTTCCTTTTAACGATTCCAATCGAAACCTGCCAATGAGTTCATCCGCTTTTTCCCAATCCTCCTGGTGGACTTGTTCATATAAGCCAAAGGAGGCAAACTTTCCACTGACGATGATTTCTTCAATCGTTTCATACTCGATAATATGAGAAAACCGGCTCAGCGAACTGCTGACGAACCCGATTTCTTTTCGAAGATCCGGAAGATAGGATTCACCAAATGAATAACCCAGAACAGAAATTTCGCCGGATGAGGGAAATTCATAAGCCGTAATAATATTTAACAAAGATGTTTTCCCCGACCCATTTAAGCCCAGAATCCCCCAATTTTCTCCCTTTTTCATTTCCCAGTTTATTTCGCTTAAAATGTCCCGCCCGTCTCTTTTCCAAGAAACATTTTGTAAAGACAGTAAGTTATCCATTCTTTATGCCTCTCTTTGCAAACCAATGATTTATCATTACCGTAGCAAACTTTAGAAAATAAGTAAATTGGAAGATCCATTTAATTCGGGCAATTCCACTGTAAGACTACAAACACTATAGGGAAAGAGTAAGACAACTCTCCACGTTGATCTTTTTCCTCAATGATGGCATGCTTGTTCCGCCGGCTTGAATCACTTTTCGGCAGCTTGAAACAGTGCTGGCTGCCTTGCCCCTTATGAATCTTACAGCCGTCACCATAAATAATCCAATATGGGGCCTTTGAATAAGTTTGTATCTATGTGACAGCTCTTTGCATCAATACCGTATTGCCATCCGATCACATGGCTTCCTTCAGGTGCTTCAGCGTTATATTCCGGCGCCTTAGCTTGTGAAGTGATACCTGCTTGTGGATGAGCGCTCCATATTAAGGTTTCTTTTTTAAAATTTTCCACATTTTGAGCAGCTTTTACAAATTCTTGATACAGATTTTGTTCTTCAGCAAATACACCGTAAATTCCGGGTTCAAATACTGATTCTTTCACTCCATCGTACCAGCCATGCAAAAACTCTGAGTCTATAGGATAACCTGGCTCAATATCCACAAAAATAGCTTTCCCTTCAGGAACATCAAGCGAACGGGCCAAGGATACTGCCTCTTCAGCTTGGTTGAATCCATTTTCATAACCCCTTGCATCCGTCACATGGTTATAAATCAGCAATATATAAATATCTTTTGAATGAAGATAATCGGCCTCTTGGCCGGTTAAACCCACAGAAACATTTTTATTGTCTCCTATATATCTGCCCCATACTTTAGGATCTCCAAATTGATCCGATACACAGGCATAAAGTTCATCAGTTGTCTTGCTCGCTGAATCCACTCCCCAGTAAACTTCATCTTCTTTTTTATTTGTTGGATGTTCTTCCTGCTCAGCACCTTCTTCATCGGTACCCTTTTGTTTCTGTTCTGTCTGCTCTCCCGGCTGATTTTCATCATTGGCCACATTAGGGATATATTCTTTGAAAACAAATAACAAAGTGCTCAAAATTATGATGGACATGACGATCAAAAAAATGTTCTTCCAGTTATTCATACGTCATCCCCTTCCTCCTGCAATTTATGCAAGAGGATGAAAAAGGGGATTAAAATTTTTTTGAAAAAGGACTAGGAAACTTATATCAATCATAGACGAAATAACTATTGTGAAAAGCACACTTTATATGTACAGAAGATGATTTAAAAAAGAAGATGTGAAACTATGCGTTAAGGGATTCACCCAGACTGGAATGGCCGCTGCCTAAAGGGGGGCCAGACAAACCATTGTATCCTTGCATTGAAAAATTGCTTTGTATATTGGGGCACACATATACGGTATCTTTTATTATGAGGAAAATTGATTATAAAAAATAAGTTGCTGTAGCTTATGACGATGGACAGAAGGGTCCTCCTGTAACGTATCTATTTGCTACAACAGACAGGTCCAAAAAGATGGAACATGCTGTTTGTAAGAATGGTTATGGTACCGTGCGCTGCCCGGTTTGGCGGAAATTGATGATCGTTTCGCAAATAGCTTTGGAGAAAACAAACTATGTAACAAGTAAAAATAAAGAAAATGATATGCGGAATATCATCATCCAACAGCATGTAAAATCAAACTTATTATTTGACATCGGCCTTTAAATCTAAGTCATGTTTGAAGATATAAATATAGCCTCCTTTTTTACACTAATAAGGATTTTTTATATGTATACCGACTTTCTCTCAACACGAAAAATGAAAGAGTAAATCTACACACACCCCCCCTGTGTCTAGTAACAGAAAAATCCTCTAACCTTGCTTAGTCATTTCACCATTTTCGGACAGGTCGTGATTCCTGTCTTAACCGATTGGCTGTATTTCCATATTCTATAATGAGGCTATCATAAGGAGGTGCTGATATATGAGCGGCTATGCAGGAGGTTACGGCAAAGGCTTTGCTTTGATTGTTGTCTTGTTTATTCTGTTGATTATTGTCGGTACATTTTACGGTTACTAGGAGCTCACCGTAAAGACAATCCAGGAAGCTGAGGTAGTGGCTTCCTGGATTTTATTTTCATTACCGTTTTGAGGTTTTGTTTTGCCCGCCCATATTAGAAAATGCGGGAATGAGATTTTGCAGCTGGCCGGATCTTCCTGTCATCATGCTGTATGCAGCAGCCCCAATTCCAACTGACGCAATAATCGGCAAAATTTGGATCTTATTGTTGCGCATAGACAGTCACCCTTTTTACAAGTTTTGCTCAACTGAGCATCTTTAGATTATCCGCTCAGGCTGATAAAAAACGAAGCATTTCTTCCCAATATGTTAATCCTCAGCCAAAACGGGTATTCATTTACTGTCAATGTCACCAATAAAAGGAGGAGTTTGAAATGGATGAAAGTGTGAACCATGGAAAAGCTATAATTATCAAATCTCTGATGGTTCTTCCTGTTGTATGGATTATACTGTCGCTGTTCAATGGTGTAAGCTTTTGGCATTCAACCGTACTTGGATTAGTTTTGCTGCTTCTGTCCTATTTTACAGGAGATATGTTCATTCTTCCCAAAATGGGGAATGCTTCGGCGACTATTGGGGATCTAATTCTTTCACTCATCGTCCTATGGGGCGGGTTGAACCTGTTTGGGTATAGCAAGGCCCTCGGAGAGTCCATTTTAACCGTCGTGGTTTTATGTGCCGGAGAGTATTTCTACCACAAATGGCTGCTCCGAACACAATTTAGGGAAACCCGGAACGGACAATATTAAAACTGCTTAGGAGGGCATAATCTTTGGAAAAGAACATGTCTTATGGAGATGATTATAAATTTATCCCGGCTACCTCTATAAACAGCGGCAGCGGGATTGAAATAAAACCGGATATTTACAGCCATACGATTCAAATAGTGAATGTCTGCTTTATTGGCAGCCCTGACGATACCTTTGTTTTAGTTGATGCCGGGATGCCTCATTCATCTGAACAAATCTTATCGGTAACCGAAAAACGCTTCGGTCCGAATGCAAAGACAGAAGCCATTATTCTGACTCACGGGCATTTTGACCATGTAGGCGCATTAATTGAACTCGTTGAACAATGGGGTGTACCTGTGTATGCCCACGAATTGGAACTGCCATATCTGACAGGCCAAAAATCATATCCCGAACCTGACACAACTGTCGAAGGCGGAATGGTTGCCAAAATGTCTCCCATGTTCCCCATTGAGCCCATCAATTTGGGACATCAGGTGAAAGCGTTGCCCTCGGACGGGACTGTTCCTCATGCACCCGGATTCCGCTGGATTCATACACCCGGCCACACTGAGGGTCATGTATCCTTTTTCAGGGAAAAAGACCGGGTATTGCTAGCAGGTGATGCTTTTGTAACGGTTAAACAGGAGTATTTATATAGGGTATTTACTCAGGAAAAAGAAATTAGCGGTCCCCCCAGGTACTTAACACCGGACTGGTCGTCATCATGGGCATCAGTCAAAAAGCTCCAGCAACTGCAACCGTCAGTGGCCATTACGGGACATGGGGTTCCAATGGAAGGCGAAGAACTGACTATGAAATTGGACAAGCTGGTGAAGGACTTTCATCAAATTGCCATACCGGATCACGGAAAGTATGTAAACTAAATAACCGGGAATCCTTCTGATTCCCGGAGCTCCAGAGTAAGTAAGGAGGCGGCCCAAATTGGAAGAGACTACAATTTATGTAAATGTAGCACAAAACAAAGAGGCGATCCAAAAATTACAGCAAACGCTGCTGGAACTGCATGGAATCGAAAGAGCGTTGGTGGATATCGAGGACGGTGAAGTAAAAATTACCTACAACCATGAAAAGTTATCACATGAAAATATTTTAAGTACCATTTCCAGAAACGGATTTGACATTTTACCGTAACTACATTCTACTTTCCCTTCTCCTTATCCCTGCGTGCTGCTATTAAGTTTTTAAGAGGTTGTTCAAGGATGATTCCCAAAAAAACCAAAGCCAGTCCTCCCGTTATTCCTGCTGTTACATCCGTTAAATAATGGACACCCAGATACAGCCGGCTTGCCGCGACAGTCAAAATCACTCCAGTAAAAACAGCAACCCAAACATAACGTTTTGGGTTATTGTTTTTAAGAGCAAGATACATAAAATACCCATATACCGCAGCACTATTCATGGAATGTCCGCTGGGAAAGCTGTTTCCGGCTTCCTGAATGATCGGATCCATATCCGGCCGATGTCTCCCCACCATGTGTTTAATCAGTTCATTTAACCCTCTGGCTCCCCACAGAACACTCATAAGGAAAATGATTCGCCAAACATGTTTTTTTATAAGAAAATACATGGAAGCAAGAACAGCAAGCGGAAATAAAAATGTTATAGATCCCAGTTCTGTGGCATTGAGAAAAAAAGATGTTAACGGATCCGTACGCATTTCATTAAAAAAAGTAAGCACTTCCCGGTCTATATGCTCAGCAAAGGGCATTTTAAAAACCCATGCCATTATCAACAATATGAATGTGAAGGCAATAAACAAGGGGAATATCACACCATCACCACCGAAAAAAATATCATAGCGAGTCTGATAGGGTTCAATGAGGGGACCAACTTTTTTGCAGCTTAGAGATGATGGATAGGTACTATGTTCAAAGCTATGTATACTGCCAACTTCAACGTACGGAACAGGCTTATCCGATCATGTTTGTAAAAAAGGAGCATTTTTTACTGAACAAGCTTTCCCGGCAAAGCTTGATCTTGATTCGGATGGGAGCAAGCCCCATTCTGTCTGCTATGCAGCATAAGGGCACTATGGGAGTTGAAGTCTCCGCTCTCCTGGACTGCAACGCCCTATGCTTTATGGACTACCACATCTATGATAAATCAATCCTCATTCAAATAAAATTCCCTCTTCACGGATTGTTTATCCAATAACGTTTAAAAAGGACGGATGTGGTTCCGTCCTTAAAGGGATTTAGCATTTCTATTGATTTTAATCCAACAAACGATTGTTTTCATCCACTTCCATTACTTTTGCTGCAGGGGTTTCTTCATTAATATAACCAGCACCCCTGCAGACACTGCATTTATACTGCCATCCTTCATCATCGGCCAGCATGCCTGTCCCATGGCAGGCTGTGCAAGGTTGTTGGCGTAAATCATCCATTTTTGTTCACTCCCCTTTACTTTTCAAATGACGATGCCTTTCTTAACCGTTCCTTTACCAAATTGATTAAACCGCCTTCCAGCATGACTTCAATTTGGCGCTGTGAAAGGGCATGTGCCACTTGTATAGATAATTTTTTCCCTTTTACAGTTATTGTAAACTCCTGACTCTGCTTAATTTTATTTCGGAGATCAGTCAGTTCCAGTACGTCCCCTTGCTCAATCTGATCGTAATCTTCAGCATTTACAAAAGTGAGCGGCAAAACACCAAAGTTCACAAGGTTTTGCCAGTGGATGCGAGCAAAGTCCTTGACAAGAGCTACCCGAAGCCCTAGGAATCTGGGTGCCAGGGCGGCATGCTCCCTGCTTGATCCCTGTCCATAGTTATAACCGCCTACAACCGCATGCCCTGTGGATGCAGCACTTTCCATTGCCCTGGCATAATAGGTCTTGTCAATAATTTCAAAAGCAAATTTGCTTATTTCCGGCAGATTGCTTCTATATGGCAGAACCCGTGCACCGCCAGCCAAAATCTCATCAGTTGAAATATTGTCACCCATTTTTAACAAAATGGGTATTTCCATTTCATCAGCAAGCGGAGACATAGGGGGAATAGAAGCAATATTCGGGCCTTTATGCAGCTTCACTTCTTTCGCTTCTTCATACGGGAGCGGCTCATCCAATAAAGAAGTGTCCACGGTTGGATTCTTTGGTTCTTTGACTTTTGGATATGGCATATCAAGCGCTCTGGGATCGGTTATTTCTCCTTTTAAAGCCGAGGCTGCAGCTGTTTCCGGACTGCAAAGAAATACACTGTCCTCCTGGGTTCCCGAACGTCCGGGAAAGTTACGCGGGGTGGTCCTTAAGCTGTTTCTCCCAGTGGCCGGCGCCTGCCCCATCCCGATGCAGCCATTGCAGCCTGCCTGATGAAGCCTGGCCCCCGCTTGAAGAAGGCTGGCAATGTGGCCCTCTTTTACAAGATCAGTCAACATCTGTCTTGAAGTCGGATTAATATCAAAAGAAACGCCGCTGGCTACCATTTTTCCTTTTACAATTTCCGCAGCAATCGCAAAATCCCGAAATCCAGGATTGGCAGAAGATCCAATATATGACTGGTAGATGGGAGTGCCAGCCACTTCCGAGACAGGAACAACATTTCCCGGACTAGATGGTTTGGCAATCAAAGGTTCTAATTCTGATAAATTAATTTCCTCTTCTATATCGTATGTGGCACCACGATCAGGTTTTAGCTCAACCCAATCATCCTCACGTCCCTGTTCTTTTAGAAATTGTCTGATTACTTCATCGGAAGGAAAGACGGTACCTGTTGCCCCAAGCTCTGCGCCCATATTTGCGATGACATGACGATCCATGGCGCTCAATTGTTTAAGGCCGGGTCCATAATATTCAATAACTTTTCCAACTCCTCCTTTGACATCGTGTCTGCGAAGAAGCTCCAGAATAATATCCTTTGCGCTTACCCAGTCGGGAAGCTCGCCAGTCAGTTTAATTCCCCATACTTTAGGCATTTTAATAAAGATCGGCTCCCCGGCTATGGCTAAAGCAACATCCATGCCTCCTGCCCCCATTGCCAGCATTCCCATACATCCGTTAGCACAGGTATGGCTGTCTGAACCCAGCAGCGTCTTTCCGGGCTTTGCCAGACGCTGCATATGTACAGGATGGCTTACCCCGTTTCCAGGCCGGCTATAATATAATCCGAACCTTCTAGTAGCACTTTGCAAAAATAGATGGTCATCTGCATTTTTATTGTCTACCTGAATAATGTTATGGTCCACATACTGTGCGGATGCTTCCGTTTGAGCCCGTTCCACACCCATTGCCTCAAGTTCAAGCATGACCATTGTCCCGGTTGCATCCTGCGTCAACGTCTGGTCGATCTTCAGCCCAATTTCTTCGCCAGGAACCATCTCACCTGAAAGTAAATGGGATTGAATCAGCTTTTGAGTAATATTTAGTGCCATCCCTTGATCCTCCTGTCAATTACGTTATTACATTGAGTTTGTTCTTATTAGGTTTGTTATTCGCACGCTGAATTATTCACCCTACAGTCATAATTAAGCTCTACTTAGTAATACCTTTCTTTAGGATTGAATAAACAGTCTATTTTTATAAGTAAAATAAACTCATTGGATGAATTATATTGCATACTTTTGTATTGGCAGCAGAGGTCCCCGGCAGCGAAGCTGGGAGTTGGCTTTATTTAAAGCGGGTCGGATCAATTTATGTTGTTTTTTTAAAAGAGTATTCCTAAAGATATCTATTTGCATACTGTCATGCGAAAACATACCACGATATTAAAAATATAGCTGAAACCCAAAGTACAGGTTAATCGTATATGAGATCATACTAAATGGAGAGGAAGAAAAAACATGCTTATTGTAACAACTGAACATGTGGCCAACCACAAAATTGCCGAAATTAAAGGACCCGTATTTGGCATTACTGTTAGGGCCAGAGGACTCGGAAAAGATATTATTGCTTCGCTAAAGGGATTGATGGGCGGAGAAATCAGCCAGTATACAGAAATGCTGGAAGATGCAAGAAAGCAGGCCATCGATCGAATGGTAGAAAATGCACAGGCAATGGGAGCAAACGCCGTAACAATGATGAGATTTGACTCAGGGGAAATCGGGCAAAACATGAGCGAAATCATTGCTTATGGAACAGCTGTCGTTATTGAAGAGGTGTAATGCTGTTGAAATGGATCATTGGATTATATGGATTGCAAATCCTTTTGCTGGTCTTTTTAATCATCGTGTCCTGGTTTGTCTGGGACAAACGTTTTAAGAAAAAGCACGGAGTGGATGTTCCGCCGGGTTTTCGGCGAACGAATGAAATATCAATTGACCCGACCACCAAGAAAAAACTCATTGTGTATTATAATCATGAAACGGGCGAAAGGTTTTATAAGGAAATGAAATAACAGTGATCAATCATATTTCATTTACACTAACAATATTTTTAAATAATTGAATGTTTTTTAGAACTCCGCAGGACTTGAAAATGTTGAAATCAGCTCTGCAGCCTTTAATGCAGAGCTTAATGTTGGGCGAACCATTCTTTTTTCATGTCTGATTCCAATTTTACTTTTGGCACAGGTGAAGGCTTTCCAAGATGGTCTAAGGCCACCAGCGTCAATGTAGAGGTAGTTGTCAATTTTGTCTCACTTTTGTCCAGATGCTGGCACTCCACTTTAACAAATACCTTCATTAATGTACGCCCAGTCGATATTACAAAAGCTTCCAATGTCAAAATGTCCCCGCTTTTTGCGGAAGATAAAAAGTTAACCGTATCAATAGAAGCTGTAACCACTACTTTTTTGGAATGACGCATAGCAGCAATCGTTGCAATTTCATCAATATAGGATAAAATGGTCCCTCCAAAAATCTCCCCATATGATTGGTGTCCGGCGGCAGAACAAGTTTTGTTTGGATAGTTCTGGATTCGTTGGATGAAATCATTTGCTCCATAGTATCTCCTCACTTCATTTCCTTAGCTTTTGCCTAACCCCGGAAATTATAGCTATTATCCATTATCACAAAGGTCTTAACGATTCCCGGAACCTTTCAAAAGGGACTCCTTCAGGTTCAATGAAGCAAAAATAATGTTTTCCCACCATTTCCATGGAAGAGTGTATTTTAAACTTACTGCAGTTTTTACGCCCTTGCCGATGGGATAGCGCAATTTATTTATTTTTTTCTTCATACACAAATCTGCCAGGAATGAAGCGACAGCTATTGGATTTCCGTAGTTGTCTTTACTCTTCATCAAATGGGTTTCCAATGCTTCCATGTAAAATTTGTAAGGGGAAGAATTAAGCTTTGATTTTTCAGCAATTTTTTTGCCTGAATCCCAAATGGATGTTTTAAAAGAACCCGGTTCCACCAAGGCTATATCAATTCCAAACGGCTTTACCTCCAAGCGCAGGCATTCAGTCCATCCTTCCAGCGCATGCTTTGAAGCTGCATAAGGGGATAGACCGGGGAAACCAGTCCTTCCCGAAATACTGCTCATGTTAATAATTCTTCCTCTTCTTCGGTTTCTCATGGAAGGAAGAACAGCTTGGGTAACGCCAATCACTCCAAATAGATTGGTTTCAAACTGTTCCTTATATTCCTGAATACTCGTTTCTTCGCAAAAGCCGCCATATGCAAATCCTGCGTTATTGATTAAAATATCGATCGGCGGGAGAGTTTGTACTTGTTCAGTAAAGCGGTTCAGCGATTCAGAAGAAGCTACGTCCAGTTCAAAGAATATCATTTTTTCGTCGAGACCGAACGTCCTGCTCAGCCTTCTTAGCTCAGCTCCTCTCTCCAGACTTCTCATGGCTGCAATTACAGTATATCCCCTCTTGGCCAATTCCAGAGCAGTGAGCAATCCAATACCGCTTGAGGTCCCAGTAATAAATACCGTTTCACCCCTCATATTTTTTCACTCACTTTAAACAGATTCCAAGGATATTGTTCAGGCGGATAGGACTCAAAGGTCATCCACTCTTTTTTGGTTGGATGTTCTATTTTCAGGTAATTCGCCCATAGCGCAATCTGTTCGCCCGGCTTATTCACCTGACGTCCGTATTTTTGGTCACCGTACAATGGACAGCCTATGGCAGAAAGCTGAACACGAATTTGGTGTGATCGGCCCGTGTGTAAATGAACAGACAAAAGACTCAAGGCATTTGTCCGAGCCAAGGTTTGATAATCCAATACTGCTCTTTTTCCTTGTTTATGTTGAGCGGAAACTGTCTTTACCCTGTTTTCCCGGTGATTTTTTAGCAGATAATGTTCCAGACGGGCTTCCTCTTCGTTCGGTATCCCTCTTACAACTGCAAGATATCCCCGGTTCAACTGATTTCTGCGGATTGAATCCGATAGCCTCGAAGCTGCCTTGGATGTTTTTGCAAAGACCATCACACCGCCAACAGGCCGATCCAGCCGATGAACCAGTCCAAGAAATACATTTCCGGGTTTTTGATAGCGGTCTTTCAGATCGGCTTTTAACATCGTCAAAAGATCTTTGTCCCCGCTTTGATCTTCCTGTACAGGTACATTTACGGGCTTTTCTACAACAAGCAGATGATTGTCTTCATAAATAATAGATATTTCCATCGCTAGATCTTTCACTCCTATTACTGCCATTTTCTATACGATCTTTTCCTTCTTGGTTACTGCTGTTTTCCCCTGATCACTTGATGCGGCAAGGAATACACCAAAAATGACCATCAACATACCCGCAATTTGCTGCCAAGTAACCGGTTCCCCGTAAAGGAAAAAAGAAATCAATGCAGCATTCATGGGGACAAGGTTCATATACAAACTGGATTTACTTGCCCCTGCTTTTTGAATACCTTTATTCCAAAGCAAAAAAGCAATCACGGAGGCACAAAGGATCATAAACCACATTTCCAGCCACGATTGCACGGACATACCGGGAACTGCACTCCAACCATCTTCATTAAAGGATAAGATGATTAAAAAAAACGATCCTGCCATGGTTGTTACAGTGGTGGTCAAAAAGGGAGGGCACTTGGCCAGTACCACCTTGCCAATCAATCCATGAGCAACCCAACAGATTAACCCGCCGATAAACAACAAATCTCCTTTATTAAAGGATAATGTCAACAATATTTGAGGCGATCCTTTGATAATAACAAGGAAAACACCAGTCAGCGAAAGCAGCAGGCCAGCTCCCAGGCGACCGCTCCAGGGCTCTTTTAAAAAAAGCACGGCACCGAGTGTTACAAAAACAGGGGTAGCAGCTACAATTAAAGATCCATTCATGGCCGATGTATGTTCCAACCCCTTGAAAAAGAATACATTATAACCGAAAATACCCGTCAAAGACATGAGCAGCAATCCTAACCACTGATCCCTCACCAGCTTTGGGTTCCAGAATCCTCTCGCCCAGGCAATGATCCATAAAATGATTCCTGCCAGGCCAAAGCGCAAAGCAGCCGCTGTCACGGCCGGAATCTCTGTTACCACATGTTTGGCGGCTGCAAATGCACCACCCCAAAACAACGGTACGAGCAATAACATAAAATAAACGCTTCTATTATTTTCACTATTCTCATGCACTAAATTTCACATCCATTTGGACTTATTCTTCCATCTTATCAAATATTGTATCTACTGTACGAATCAAATAAGTTAATAAAGCGGGCTTGATTGAGTATAATTTTTAAAGGAGGCGAAACAATGATAAAATCTGTAGCTGTATTTTGCGGATCAAGAGATGGGAAAGCCCCTGAGTATTTGGAAGGTGCAGAAATAGTCGGTAAAGAGCTTGCTAAAAGAAACATTACCCTTGTTTATGGAGCTGCAAGTGTGGGAATGATGGGAGCCGTCGCGGATGCTGTACTCGAAAATGGGGGACGAGCAATCGGTGTTATGCCTGAATTCCTGAAAAGAAAGGAAGTCGTTCATCCCGATTTATCAGAATTGATTATCGTAGACTCCATGCACGAGAGAAAGGCAAAAATGGCTGATCTGGCGGATGGATTTATTGCTCTTCCCGGGGGACCCGGAACTCTTGAAGAATTCTTTGAAATTTATACATGGGCACAATTGGGCCTGCATGAAAAGCCATGTGGTTTCTTAAATATCCATCGTTATTATGATCCGCTTGTTCAATTATTCCGGCATATGCTGGACCAACAATTTTTAGATGAGAAGTTTCGAAACCTGGCCATGGTAGATGACACGATTACTGGCCTTCTAGATCAGTTTCAAGCTTTTCAGCCGCCCTCCGTCAACATGAACTTAAAAGAAGATCAGACGTAATCCGTTTAGTCAGAAAAGGATATAAATAATCTTTTCTGTCAAAAAAAATGTGAATGTTTTACAGCTGGCAGCAGCAAAAAATGATCACCACATAATTAAAAACCATAACCCCAAAGGGATTAGATGGAGTGCATCTTTTTGCATCCTTTGGGTTATGGTTTTCAAAGAAATCGATACATATGCGGATAATTCTTAAACATATCGGGGTATAGCTTCACCATGGCTTCGGATATGGTATCTGCCATTTCCCTAGCCTGCTTTTCAATCTCATCATATATTTCAATATCCTTCTGATAATTCATTTGAATCATGAAAACAGCTTCCTGCTTTGTCAAATCCAAATGGTGATAGAACATCTGCCTCACTTTTTCTTTAGGTAAGAATCGGTTAACACTGCTTAAAAATTCTGCTATATCATCTGCATTGGCGTACCATTTTCTCTCAGCGTCCATTGCAGCCTGTGTGTTGCCCGCCAATAAGGATTTTACCAGATCTGCCGCGATCAGCAGATGATCCTTTATAAGCGCAGTATATTTGTCAGCTGCAGCACTGCCGTATAACGGCTTGATCATCTCTTTCCGCTTGTTGTGATCCGCAACCCGCCAGCAGCAACAAGCCTAAAACGAGTGTCATTGTTGTTTTCAAGGAGCTCTTCCTTTCTTGTAATCAATATTGATGCAGCGCATCACCTTTTTTGATACATATACTTCATCCACCTATTCAGCTTATAACTTGTAATTACATAGCCTGTAATGGAAAAAGAAGAAACGATGATAAAAAGGTTTAAAATGAACGGTTTTCCTAAGTATATCCCTGCAGCAATGCCGGATAAACCAAACAATGTCATTTGGAAAAGCTGCTTTTTTTGATTTTCATAGATTGTAAATTGGAACTGTCTTCTTTGTTCGGTTTCCTTCAGATGCTCCAACTTTTCCGGTGTCTTTAAAAATTCTGTCACGGAATAAAAGGCCTTAAATAACGGCTGGGACTGAATCCATTGCCAGTCAAACGACCACTTGTTACCTTGAGACACGAGCCATTCCATGAACACGGGCTTGCCCAACTCAATGATTTCCTCCCCCGGCATTAAATAAGTTACAATTCCTTCAATAGCTATGAATGACCGTCCCAGAAATACAAAACGGGTCGGTACTTGGATGGGCAGCTTCTGAATGAGGTCATTGAGTTCACGTTTAAAGGCGATCAAATCAATATCGGTCATTTGGGAAGGCTGGAAAGCACTCCATTCTGCCAGTAGCCTTTCAATGATTTTGGTGTCAGCTTCCGGAAGCAAGAATCCCAAGCTCGACATGCAATCAACTGCCTTACCGTAATTTTTGGCCACTAAGCTTTCAATGAAACTTTGAAAAGCTGACGCATCCATCACTGAAATTTCACCCGCCATTCCGAAATCGAGCAAGATAATCCGCCCTTCTCCAGATACAAGTATGTTCCCCGGGTGTGGATCGGCATGAAACTTTCCCGGCTCCAGCCATTGGGGTAAAAACACCTTAATGAGCCTTTGAGCCAATTCTTTACGGGTGATGTTCAATTGATTTACGGCCGTAATATCAGTAATTTTAATTCCGTCTACCCATTCCATCACCAATATTTTGGATGTGCACAAATCATCATACACCTGTGGAATTTGAACAATATCACATCCCTTAAACCTTTCTTGGAAGTTTAGCAGGGTTTCCTTCTCCATCGTAAAATCCAGCTCTCTTTCAATGACTTGTTTGAGCTCGGAAAACAATACTTTAAGATTAATAAATCCCTTTGGAATAGGTATAAAATAATTCGCAAACCATATAACCATCCTTAAAGTACGAAAATCAGTTTGAACCACTGAATAAATGTGCGGGCGCTGTACTTTAATGGCTACTTTTGATCCATCTTTTAGAATCCCTCTATAGACCTCTCCGATTGAAGCGGAAGCGATGGCTTCTTTTTCGACAGAAAGCAAGAAGTTTTTATGGCTGCTCCCCCATTCTTTTTCAAGAATCTCTTGGATTTCGCTCCAATCAGAGGGTGGAACCTGATCCGTAAGATCCTCTATTTCGCAAATCAATGGCCTTGGGAGCAGATCAGCGCGGCTGCTAATCATCTGCCCTACTTTAATAAGCAGACCTTCCAGTTCAAAAAGCGTTCTTCGAAACCTTTTTCCAATACTACCCCAAAGTTTTTCCCATTCATCTTCCTGCTTCCTTCTCAACTTGTACCAATAGATCTGAAGGAAAAAAATAAAGAACATCGATAATACTTTATACATCCGAAAGAATTTACTGTTGGTCTTCACAGAAATCAACTCTTTTTCCTTGTTCATGGATATTCTACACTTGTTTAAATAAAACGCGGCTTAATTCCTTCTTCTGTCTTTGTTTTAAGTGTAATCTTTTTTAAACCTATCACTTTTAATTTATATCAGGATAATGGATCGATGACACGTCCACTTCCCTGCTAGATATCCAAAACGAAAAGTAACAGGTTGATTCATATTGCTAAAAACTGTTCCTCGGCTCCAGCTCCTAATTCCTCACCACTCTTTGAAAGCGGATTCTCTTTAGTCATTTTAATGAGATGGAGACTTATTTGGATTTTTTTATATTCATGTAAGTATTTTAAGATATTATCTCCTGTCATTGGACAAAGTTCAGGTTGAATACAATAAAGAAATCAGGGACGTGGTGTTTCAAACCATTAGGGATGAGGGGGAGACGGAGTGAAAAAAACATATTTGAAGCGGATGGTCTTTATTCTGGCTGCTCTTGTCATGGCTGCCTGTTCAGGACCTGCGGAAAAGCAAAAGGATATTTATCCGGACAAATCCATTACGTACAGTATTCCATTTGAACCCGGTGGCCAATCGGATGTCGAAGCCCGCAGACAACAGCCCTACCTTGAAAAATCATTGGGTCAAAAAATTATTATCCAATATAAACCTGGCGGGGGCGGCGCCGTGGGCTGGTCCGAATTAGCCAATAAAAAACCTGACGGCTATTTCCTTGCCGGGATTAATATTCCTCATATTATTCTTCAGCCGCTGGCAAACGATGATACCGGCTATAAAACAGAGGAGATTATTCCAGTCGCTATTTTTCAAGCAACCCCCATCGCTCTCGCTGTATCTAAAGACAGTGAAATAACTACTTTAGAGGATTTTGTAAAAAAAGCGAAGGAGGCACCTGGACAGATTACGATATCGGGTTCCGGGCATCACACCGGACATCATATGGCTTTTTTACAATTACAGAACATGGCCGGTATTGAAATGCAATATGTACCCTTTGATGGGGCTGGTCCTTCCATGCAGGCCTTTTTGGGTGGAAACACTGAAGCCATATTGGCAAACTCCAGTGATTTATTAAAATACAAAGAAGAGATGACCATTCTTGCGATTGGTACGGAAGAACCCTTTGATCCGATGCCTGACATTCCTACCTTTAAGGAAGCCGGATATGATATGACCGCTTCCATTGACCGAGGGATTGCAGTACCGCCCGGAACGGATCCTGACATTATAAGCATTCTGGAAAAAGCATTTTTGGATATCTTGGAAGAGCCCGATGTAATCGAGCAAATGTATGATGAAGGGTTCGAACCCAAGACAATGGGACATAAAGAATCCTTGGAGTATATTGAAAAGAAAACTGAGGAATACAAAGAAACGCTTCAATAAAACCCTTGTTTTGAATGCTCCCAGATGAGGAGGCTCACGAATGGAACTGTTGCCAAGTATTATCGGTTCCTTAACCGATCCGATGAATGTGCTCCTGCTATGCCTTGGTGTTTTGGTTGGAATCATTGTCGGCGCCTTGCCGGGTTTAACCGCCACAATGGCACTTGCCCTGCTTCTTCCATTTACTTTTACCATGATGCCGGATACTTCATTGATCACCATGGGAGGACTATATGTGGGCGGTATATTCGGCGGATGTATTTCTGCCATTTTAATTAACACCCCGGGTACACCATCATCCATTGCCACCACATTTGACGGATATCCTTTAGCCCGGCAGGGTAAGGCCTCCCATGCTTTGACCATGGCGGCACTCAGTTCAGGGATTGGAGGGGTTATCGGCGGGATTGCTCTACTCCTCCTAACCCCAGCCCTAGCCAAATGGGCACTGAGCCTGGGACCTCCCGAATATTTTTGGGTGGCGATTCTTGGATTAACAATGATTGCTACCCTCTCCTCCGGGTCTTTATTGAAAGGATTGATTGGAGGGTGTATAGGACTCCTCCTCGGTACAGTAGGAATATCTCCGGTCGGAGGAGAATCCCGCTTCACCTTTGGGTTTTCGGCCTTACAGTCAGGGTTGGACATGGTGGTCGTCCTTATCGCTTTTTTCTGCATACCTGAAGTTATCTCCATGATTGAAAGTAAAACACGATCACAAAAAACAATCAAAAAAGAACAAGGAGTCATTAAGAACATCTTCTTTTATATGATCAAGAAACCTTTTATCATCATTCGTTCATCCATTATCGGAATTATTGTCGGCATTATACCAGGCGCAGGAGGGAATGTTGCCGCACTATTATCCTATGATGCTGCTGTCAGGTTCTCGAAAGATAAAACTTCCTTCGGCAAAGGGAACATTGATGGGGTAATGGCTGCAGAAACATCGAACAATGCAGAAGTTGGGGGTTCCCTGGTTCCTCTCTTATCACTGGGAATTCCCGGAGCACCTCCTGCAGCCATCATCCTTGGAGCGTTAATGATGCAGGGAATTATGCCCGGGCCTAATTTAATGAAGGAAGAAGCCAGCCTGGTGTACACATTTTTAATCAGCTTTATTATCGCCAACTTGATTATGCTATTCTTTGGTTTGATCGGCTCTAAATACGTAGGAAAAATTCTCTCAGTACCCAACTATTACTTGGCTCCATCCATTGTATTTATGACAATTATCGGGGCTTACACCATCAGAAACAGCTTATTGGACATTACACTTTTAATTGGATTGGGAATCTTTGCATTCCTATTAAAGAATATCGGTTTCCACCCGGCTCCAATCGTTCTTGGTTTTATTCTTGGACCAATTGCAGAAAGAGGACTTGGGCAATCTTTGCTGCTGGGAAATGCATCAGGCGGTATTGCCTCCCTTTTCTTCTCTCGACCCATTACCATTGTTTTGATTGTACTTTGCCTCATCTCTTTCATCGGCCCACTGGTGTCTTCATGGGTAAGATTGAAGAAAGCAGGTGGTAATATCAAATGATCCAAAAATCAAAAATTGATCTGCTTTCCTCTTGTTTACTTCTCCTGTTGGCATCCATTATTCTTTGGGAGACAAGAGGTTTGTCCGAAGTAAGCTACATTTTTCCACGGACGGTAGGAATCATCCTCTTGCTGCTTAGTTCTGTCTATTTTGTCAAAAGCCTGGTTTCTAAAGATACCAGACAATATTTTACCCATATGGACCGCCGGAAAATCATCCTAATTGCCTTGAGTATGGCCGGATATGTATTATTTATCGTTATTGCGGGGTTCTGGCCCGCAAGCATTTTGTATATAACTGTCACCGCATGGTATTTGCAAAGAGACGAACCACTCAAAAGCAGACGAAGGGTCTTTACTCAGTCATTGTCTGTTGCATTTATTTTCAGTACAGCTTTTTATCTATTATTTCGTTATGTTTTTTTCGTTCCTCTTCCTGTCAGTATATTCGTAAGCTCATGAGCACCCACTCACATGGCTGGTCATCCTAAAGAGGCTGGGTCTAAGCAGACCATTCACTCCAATAGCGGAGGAACTAAGGCTGACTCCTGCACGGGGAAAGGCCGCGCTGAGACCTCGCAGTGCGAGAGCACGAGGAGGCTCACCGGCCAGCCTTGAAAAAACAAAAGAGATTTTTCGGAGCGGGTAATACTCACTCCAAACTTTTTTCCCGCCCTCTTCTCTCTTCTATCAAATATAACCTTGCTTCAATTATATCATTGCCTATCATGCCCCGATTGATTGTAAATAAAAACGCATCACCTGCTGTGATGCGATTACATCTGTTCTTTAGTTCTGCTGCATTTCTTTCGTTGGTCCCATGACACCCGGCACATTTAATCCTGCCTGGCGAATCAATACAGTCATCTGTCCACGATGGTGCGTCTGATGATCGATTAAAATTCTTAATAACTTCCCTCTGGGGATGTTTCCGAATACGCTGTTCACCTCTTCCAGCATATCCCCATCAGACAGTTTTGCTGCACCTTCAATGATTCCGTTACTTAACTTTTTATAGGCTTCCGCAATTTCGGAAACATCATTTGGGGCTTGCCGGCCGGGAGCAGGAGCTTTCACATCAAAACCTGCAGATTGTCCAAATGCACCACCCACAGAGACCAAATGCCAGGCTAGCCACCCCAAAGAATTATGCCCTTCAACGATGGACTGGCCTAACTTGTCATTTGTGATCGCTTCAATCGCACTTATTGTTCCTGCAGAAGCAGCTTCCCACTCCTGAACAAAATCCTCTACTTTTCGGTACATGCCTATCCCCTCATTTCTATGTATTATGTTATATTATACTGAATGAAAAAAACAAATTTCAATTTATGAGCATTAAAGAAAAAGTTCCCATGCAAAGGGAACTTTTCAATTATACTGAAGTAGCACCTTGTCCTCCGTCAATTCTGTAATAAGACCCGCTGATAAAAGAAGTACGGTCCGATGCCAAAAATGACTAAATCTGCCAATTTTTTCTGCACTGGCATACCGGTTCAATGGAACGGAGGCTTCAAAAGCTTTTCTTGCCTCTTCCGCACGATCTCCCATTGCACTTTTCTCTATTCTTCTCATCATTTCTGTATTTACTCCTGAAGGGCAGACCGCATTAACCCGTACGCCAAACTCAGCCATTTCAAGTGCAGCAGATTTATTGATTCCGATCACGCGTGCTTGGAAGCCACATAGGCACTCATTCCAGGTGCGTCCAGCAACCCTCCATTGGAAGTCGTGTTTACAACCGCACCGCTTTTTTGCCCTTTCATTACTTGAAGAGCATATTTTAACTCAAAGAATATGCCCATCACGCTAACATCCAATACATTTCGGCAGTTCTCTTCTGGATTGCTCTGTAATATCTTTGAATTCGCCATTAATGCCGGCATTGTTGATAAAGACATCAATGCGGCCAGAGTGATCTTTCGTTTTTTGAACATATTCCCTTACGTCATCTTCTTGGGCAACATTTGCTGTCAACAGTCATTTGTCTTTGGCATCAACAGGTTGACAGCTTGCTCAATCGGTTGCTTTTAAGTCTGCCAGAGCCAATTTGGCCTCTCTTTGGCAATCGCCTTGGCAGCGGCTATCCCTATGCCTCCCGCAGTACCAGTGATTAAAACAACTTTATCTTGAAACATCATCGTTGCAGCACACCTACCTTTAATTTAACAGCTCTATTTGTTGTCTATCAAAACAAACTTGATTCCGGTTCGTTACCCCTATAAAGACACCGACACCTATGAGGATGTCTTCTGTGTGTTTTGTAAGTACCGACGCTGCTGACGCTTATAGTCATTTTTGGCTCCATTTCCTCAGCAATAATTGAATTTCCTTTTCATGCGGCATTTCTTCTTTAGGTGTCTCTAATATCAATGGAACCCCTGCTGCTTGTGTCGATTGTATGAGATCGTCAAATTGCTCTTCTTTTATGCATCCTTTTCCAAAGATGGGAGCATGACGGTCCTTTCCCTCGCGTGTCCCATATTTAGAGTTATTGAAGTGAATTACCTGAAGTTCCTGAAAATATCCCAGGTCTGTACCTTTTTCTGCAAGATCCCTCCAATTGTCTCCATCCCATAAACCCGAAGCAAAAGCATGGCATGTATCCAGGCAAAAACCGATCTTCTCCGGATAGTCACATAAATTGCGGACATGGACGTGTTCTTCCAATGTTGTTCCCATCGTCCCAGGGATTCCCGCATTATTTTCAAGCAATATTTTGGCATCCCCTTCCCAGATATAAAGAATTTCGTTCAATACATCGATCATCAGACGGTAACAATCAAGAAGGGTAAGTTGAGCGACAGGCTTACCAAAATGAACAACGACCCCTAAAGAACCGCATGCCTCGCTGATTTCCAGATCATTTAATAAGGATTGAACTACATGCTCACGTTTTGTCTCGTTTTGGGGAGTTAAATTGGTGGGGTAAGGAGAATGGCTCACGGATACAAGCCCTTTTTCCAGACAAAACTCCTTGCATCGTGCCGCATCCTCTTTGGAAAAATCTTTCACCGTAAGATTACGGGGGTTTTTCGGAAAATATTGAAAGGCCCCCGCATTCATGGCATAAGCCTGCTGAGCAGCTCCGAGATAACCATTTCGAATCGAAAGATGGCAGCCAAATCGCATACTCTCCCTCCTGAACCTATAGCTGGCATTGTTGACAAAAATACATTTTATCTGCTTTCACAATCATGTTCCCACAACGGCTGCAATTCTTTCCTTCAACCCCATGAACAAACATTTGATAGCCTCCGGTTTTGTGGTCATCCCGGTATAGAGGATCCATATATCCTCCATGTTGCATTGCCAGTTGAAGAATAGATTGAATAGATCCGTATAAGCGAACCAGGCCGCTTGGTTCCAGTTCATTGATTCTTCTTTTCGGATGCAATTGACAATGCCATAAAATTTCATCTGAATAACGGCTGCCAATCCCGGAGAGCACCTCTTGATTCATCAAGGTTGTTTTTAAGCCGCCTCTCCTGTTTTGAAATATCGAGAAAAATGCATCTAAAGAAAAATTCGGATCCAGCGGTTCCGGCCCCAAATGCTGCAGCTTTCTCCAAATCATTTCAGGTGTATGCAAATGCAAATAACCCAGCCGCAGTCCGATAAAATAAAGATGATGATCTTGAAAGGATAATTGAACCTGAATGCTCCGGTCAGGCTGTTCTTCTTTTGTCCCATAATACATCCATCCCCCAAGCATCAGGTGCAGCAGCAAACAAAATCCGTTTTGAAGGCGGAATATTACATACTTTGCCCTTCTTTCAATCGATTCAATTTTTTGATGTAAAACCTTCCGGGTAAATTCTTCTATGGGTACATTGATAGATTTTTCCCGATTGATGACGACCCCAGTAATCATTTGGCCGCCGATTATCTGTTCCAACAACACTTTGTACGTTTCCATCTCAGGTAATTCAGGCATGCACTTCACTCCGCTGTATGTAATGTATTGTCATTATTCCTCAATGCGTAAAAAATATAATGTCCGAAAGGACTGGATGATATGGCGGGGCTAAAAAAGGCGGTGAGAAACGTTGATAATCAAACCCTATAAGGAACCGGAGTTGTTGCAAATTTACTCCAATAACCGGTTATGAGTGATTCTTAGATTTAGAGGGTCGTGGATTACTTTTCCAGTGACCGGTTATTAAGATTACTCAAATTCACTCACTTAAAAACAGTCTTGTTGATATGAAATATCACTCACCAAAATCACTCTTCCAGCTTTATCTGCTGAAAAGGAAATTTGATCTCCCATATGGTATTCCACTCATTCATTTTGTTCAATTGATGATCATCATTTATAATAAAACTTATAGGATTAAAAGGGTTTAATTCGGCCGGAGAGGAGAATTGGATGAACGTACAAGAAGCAATTAAAAACCGCAGAGAAATTACCTCATTTTTACCGAAGGACATTGAAAAAGAAAAGCTGGAGCGGATTATTCAGTCGGGGTACTTGGCACCCACAGGCAATAACCTTCCCTCACGTGAATTGATCGTTATCCAGGATCGCGATACATTACAATCGCTGTCAACCGCAACACCTTTTATGAAGTGGCTCGCTGATGCAGGAGCTGGAATCATTGTCACGGGAAGACCGGATATCAGTAAGTATTGGCTTCAGGATTCATCCATTGCCTGCGGATTTTTGTGGCTTGCCGCAACGGAGGAAAAAATAGGCGCAGCCTTTGGAGCCATTTATCATTCAGAGGATCAGAAGGAGTCGGAGAAACGTGAAAGCCATGTACGAAAGCTGGCTTCCATTCCAGAGGACAGGCGAATAACTGCAGTGATAGGGATAGGTTATCCCAATTATGAACCGACACCCAAGAAACATTTGCCTTTTGAGGAAATTGTTCACTTTGGACATTGGTCTTCCGCTGAGTAAATGTGCAAAATGCAGAGAAGACAATACCAGGAAGGAACCTTCCTCCCTTGACAGGGAGACTCCTCCTTCCCATGGAATTTCTTCACGATTCCAATGAAACAAAAGAGGCCATCTCCTTACATTCCAGGAGATGGCCTGATCATTTTAGGAAAAACAAGTTGCCAGTGTCCTTAAAAGTTTAAACACTCTGTGCGGGCACCCCTTTATTTGTGCAGGCCGCTTTTTCTTCGATAATATGTATAATCTTTGTCAATTGTTCATTGATGGGTGTGGGTACGTCATATTTTTCACCTAATTTACATACGGTTCCGCCAAAATAGTCCACTTCCGTTTTTCTTCCGGCTTCTATATCTTGCAGCATGGAGGTTTTCCCCTCTGGGGAAAGATGATTTAATACAGGCCAAAATCGATCAATATCGGCTTCTGTCAAGTTGGCACCGGTTTTTTGTGACAAAGCTACGACTTCACGCATGACAGACTTTGCCCAGTCATAGGCGGAAGGCAATGTCTGAAAAACACCATATGGGGCATTCAGTACGGCTGACGTTTGATTAATGGAAACGTTGATCATAAACTTCCACCACATCGTATGTAAAATATTGTCGGATATCACATAATCGATCCCAGCTCTTTCAAACAGATCCCGAACAGCCAATACATCCTCAGATCTGACGTTATGCTGATCTCCAAATTCAACTCTTCCCAGCGTGCTGAAACGGGTATCATCACCTTTCCTGACAGCATCAATTTCCACACTCATACTGTGCAAAATATGTTCACTTTTAAAAACCGAATAGATTTCCTCTTCACTGGAAATCCCATTCAGCAGAGATAAAATAATCGTGTCAGATCCGATATGGTGTTGAATATCTTTCATTGCTTGAGAGAGATCCGCATTTTTCACTGAGAAAATAACCAGGTCTGCCGGTTCCACTTTTGCATCTGCAGGAACGCAGTTAAAATGATAGACTTTCCCGTTTACCTTTACTCCATGGCTTTGATAACGATTGACTCGCTCCTCATTTGCCACCACTCGAAATGAATCTTTCAGCAATTCATGGAGCTTGCTTCCGTAAGCTGCTCCGATGGCACCCAGTCCAATTAATGATACGGATTCAATCCTTTTCATAATAGTTCCCACCCCTTTTTTCGTTATTTTACCATGCGCTGATGTCAGCTGCCACACTTGTACGGGCAAGCAATTCATTCAGGCTTGTCCTGATTGGAGCTTCATTAAAAAGCACAAAAAGCTGCCGAATCCATCCGTACAGCTTTTTGTGTGCTTATCCGAGGGCCACATCCAAAATCATCATTAAAACAAACCCAAACATCAGGCTCATCGAAGCAAGATCTTTATTCCCTTTTTCCTGTGAACCGGGAATGACTTCTTCAATCACTACAAAGATCATGGCACCTGCCGCAAAGCTAAGGGCATATGGAAGCAAAGGGGAGATAACAGTTACGGCAACAGCTCCAATGACAGCAGCTGCCGGTTCAACCATACCTGAAAACTGCCCATACATAAAACTCTTTCTTCTTGACAGTCCATCCCCTCTCAACGGCAAGGAAACTGCTGCTCCCTCCGGAATATTTTGAATGCCGATACCGATCGCTAATGCAAGAGCGCCCGCTAAAGAAGCCTCTGTTCCTCCGTTTGCAAGCGCACCGAAAGCAATTCCGATGGCAAGCCCTTCAGGAATATTGTGAAGCGTAAGAGCAAACACAAGTAATGTGCTTCGTTTCATTTTTTTGGACTGATATCCTTCTGCATCCGCCATCACGGCATTGGGATGAAGATGGGGGAGAATTTTATCCATAGCCCAAATGAAAATCCCTCCCAGTAAAAAGCCTGATGCAGCTGGAAACCATTCTCCGATGATATGGCCTTCAGACATGTCTATAGCCGGCCCAAGGAGCGACCAGTAACTCGCTGCAATCATCACACCACCGGCAAAACCGAGCATGCTGTCCAGCATCCGCTGATTGACTGTTTTCATAGTAAAAACGAGTGACGCTCCTACAGCTGTCATGAACCAAGTAAATAACGTAACCAGAAACGCTTGTGTTACGGGATTAAAACTTCCGAAAAAATCCTCCATGTTGAAGAACCCCTTTTTCTTTAAGCTTTTTTGCTTCTGGATATTTTCTTAACAAGACTTACCAATATATTATATCAATCTCTTTGGGCTGCGTTCCCCTTTTTTATCATAGAGATTTGTCCTTCACAGTCGATATCTTTTTTACTTTTCGAAGGTAATATGTAATGGACGAGGGATATCGTCCGTTGTGGTTACTTTGCCAGACGGATGATAAAATCTTCAATCATCCTCGTATCTTCCGGGTGAAACATATGTGCAGAGTTCTCGTACAAGACCATCTCTTTTCCCATCGGTGCCTCAACTTTTTTCAAAAAGCGCTCGACCGGTTTGCGGTCAACATGCACATCATGCTTTCCATGTAAAAAATAAAGCGGAACTTCAATTCTGTCAATAGAATGCAAATTAATGTTTGCAAAGTCTTCGATGAGCGCTTGAGTATAGGTTAAGTTGTAGGCACTGTAAAAAGTATGAAAAATATCCTTGAGGGTATAATCTTTTGAAAATAAAAATAATTTAATGCCGCCAGCCATTCCCGGATGCTTCACTTTATCACTTTCATATATCATGGATTTATATTTTATTAACGGGCCCCGAAAATCCGTAAATTGTTTTGGGTTTTTTACATAAGGAGGTTTCCCAATCCTTTCCAGCTTCGCAAGGGTTTTTTTATCATTGGCAGCCTTTGCCTTTTCTTTTACCCAATGATAGCAAAGTGTATCATTTTCGGTCCAATTCATAATTTGAGAAATTCCTATATACGCGTGGAGTTTGTCCGGGTATTTAGATGCAATGGATAATCCAATGATACTGCCCCATGAGTGACCTGCGAGAAAAACTTTATCCTTGTTAAAACGCTCTTTTAAAACATCTATTAATTCATTACTATCTTCAATAAATTGTTCAATTCTCATGGATTCGGAGGGTATTGTTTTGTTATAGGACTTTCCCGCCCCTCTCTGATCCCAAAGGACCAAAACAAAATGTTCGACCAATTTCTTGGTATTGGTGGCAACCGCATAGTCTTGCCCCCGGGATACTACGCCTGGCACAGGCATGCAAGGTCCACCGTGAATAAAAAGTAAAACAGGTTTTTCGGGGTTGATTGCCTGGATGAGAATGGTTTGCTCTACTCCTCCAAGCGTCACTTGTTCAATTAAGTCAATTCCTGTTGAAGGAATCGTAAAATCCCTTCTCCTTAAAAATAATGCCATGACCTTGCCCCCTCTTTTTTCATTCATTATATCTCTTTTCCTAATTTACAGACAATACATTTAAATCTTTTGTACTACATGGACAAAAAAAGACGCAAGGGCTGGTGTCCCTGCACCTTGCGTCTCATTGATATACCATTACGAATCTACTATGATTATCCATAACATTAATGTAAACCACTAATAGCATTAATATTGTGTCATATATTGCTCGCGTTCCCAAGGATGAATTTGCGTTCTGAATTGATCCCATTCAATTTGCTTGGCTTCAGTAAAATGTTCCAGCAAGTGATTGCCGAGAGCCTCTTTGATCACTTGGTCTTGTTTCAATAATTCCAGTGCATCAAATAATGACGCTGGCAGATCCCTGATACCGTTCGCATCTCTTTCTTCTTTCGTCATGTCATAAATATTTTCATTTACCGGATTGGGCGGCTGCAGCTGTTTCTTGATTCCGTCCAGCCCCGCAGCCAGGAGCACGGACATTGCCAGATAAGGATTAGCCGCTGGATCCACACTTCTGACTTCTATACGGGTACTTTTCCCACGGGAAGAGGGAATACGAATCAGCGGACTTCTGTTTTGTGCGGACCACGCAACATAAGATGGGGCTTCATAACCCGGCACCAGCCTCTTATAAGAATTGACAGTGGGATTCGTCACTGCCGTAAAATGGGGGGCATGCTGCAATATCCCAGCGACAAAATGTCTCGCTGTGTCACTGAGCCCCCATTCACCATCCGGATCACAAAAAATATTTTCCTTGTTTTTATGCAGGCTGACATTGCAGTGCATCCCTGAACCGCTGATGCCAAATATTGGTTTGGGCATAAACGTTGCGTGCAATCCATGCTTTCTGGCGATCGTTTTGACTACCAGTTTAAATGTTTGAATGTCATCACAGGCGCGAAGGGCATTTTGGTATTTGAAATCAATCTCATGCTGGCCCGGAGCCACCTCATGATGAGACGCTTCAATATCAAAACCCATTTCCTCAAGTTCCAGGACGATATCCCGTCTGCAGTTTTCTCCCAGATCCGTTGGGGCTAAATCAAAATAGCCCCCCTGGTCATTCAGGTTCATTGTCGGCCGTCCGTTTTCATCCAGCTTGAACAGGAAAAATTCCGGTTCGGCTCCCAGGTTGAAATCCGTATACCCCATCAATTCCATCTCGCGTAATACTCTCTTAAAATTATTCCGAGGATCACCTTCAAACGGGGTTCCATCCGGACGATAAACGTCACAGATCATTCTTGCCACTTTTCCTTTTTCAGCCGTCCAAGGAAATACGACAAAGGTGTCCAAATCAGGATATAGATACATGTCAGACTCTTCGATTCTTACAAATCCATGAATGGAAGAGCCGTCGAACATCATTTTATTATCCAACGCTTTATTCAGTTGGGCGACTGGTATTTCTACATTTTTTACTGTTCCAATTATATCGGTAAATTGCAGACGAATAAACTTTACATGAAGTTCTTCGACCAATCGTAAAATCGTTTCTCGGTCCATCCGCTAAGTTTCCCCCTAGTTGTTATACTATGAATTATTAAAAATCGTTGGCTCTCACTGCCTGCTCTATTCCACTGTGACGCTCTTTGCCAAATTTCTCGGTTTATCCACATCACACCCTCGGTGCAATGCAGCATAATAGGCTATAAGCTGAAGAGGAATGACAGAAACCAGCGGAGTAAGCATCTCATGTACTGCAGGCAATACGTACCGGTCTCCCTCGGCTTCAAGACCTGTGGAAGAAATGATACATGTATGGGCACCCCGGGCAGCCACTTCCTTCACATTTGCACGAATGCTTCCATTCACATAGGACTGCGTTGCCAAGGCAATCACAGGAGTTTCCTTTTCAATTAAAGCCATTGTTCCATGTTTTAATTCCCCGCCTGCAAATCCTTCTGCCTGAATATAGGAAATTTCTTTCAGCTTGAGAGCCCCTTCCAACCCGACATAATAATCGATGGACCGGCCAATAAAGAAGCAATCAAAGGCAGCACGCAAATACTCGGCTGCTATATGTTCAAATTCCTCTTTGTCATCACACAATGTTTCCATGGCATTGGCTGCAGCACCAAGTTCTTTTGCCAAATTCAGATCCGTTGATGCACCCTTGGCTTTTCCTGTTGCATATGCAAGAATACTAAGGACAGCAATTTGAGCTGTATAAGCTTTAGTTGAGGCCACCGCAATTTCAGGACCTGCATGTAGAAGCAGTGTAAAATCAGCTTCCCTGAAAAGGGTGGAGCCTGGAACATTTGTAATGACAAGTGCAGGATGATTCATTTCCTTCACCTTTACCAACACAGCACGGCTGTCCGCAGTTTCCCCGCTCTGCGAAATAAATATGAAGAAGGGCTTTTCGGTAAGCAAAGGCATGTTGTAACAAAATTCACTGGCAAGGTGTACTTCCACCGGAATAGCTGCCAGTTTTTCAATCAGCTGCTTTCCAACCAATCCTGCATGGTAGCTCGTTCCGCATGCTACGATATAGATGCGGTCAGCATCCAGGATGGCTGCTGTAACAGAGTCATCGATCTCCAGGCTCCCGCTTTCACCCTGATACTCTTGAATGATTTTTCTTAATACAAAAGGCTGCTCGTCAATTTCTTTCAGCATATAGTGAGGGTATGCTCCTTTTTCTATATCAGAAGTATCCCATTCCGCCCGGTAAATGTCTCTCTTGGCTACTTCACCTTGCAGATTATAAATCACAGTATTGTTTTTCTTCACGATCACTACATCCCGATCCTTCAATTCCAAAAACTGATCGGTATATTGGATCATGGCCAAGGCATCACTTGCCACGACGTGAAAACCTTCTCCAACTCCCATAAGCAGCGGGCTTTTATGCTTAGCCGCATAGATTGTATCAGGTGTTTCAGCATCGAGCATAGCGATGGCATAGGACCCTTTTAAAAGACGCAGTGTTTTCACAAATGCCTCTTCTGTTTCCATGTCTTTTGAAAACTTTTCCACTAGCTGAACAATCACTTCTGTATCCGTTTCACTTTGAAAGGCCGCATCCTGCAAATAGACAGCTTTCAATTCAGCTTCGTTTTCGATCACTCCATTATGAACCAGCGTAAAACGTCCTGAATGACTTTGGTGCGGATGTGCATTTTCTTTGCTTGGCACTCCATGAGTTGCCCAACGCGTATGGCCGATCCCTATATGCCCCGCAGTACCGGCGTCCACTGCAGCTCTCAGATCTGCTATCCGTCCTTTTTCTTTAAACACATGGACACCCGCCTGGTTTAAAACCGCAATTCCAGCTGAGTCATAACCTCGGTATTCTAATTTCTCCAAACCGTTTAACAAAATATCCTTCGCATTACCTGAACCAATATAACCGGTTATTCCGCACATCTGAACTCCTCCATTTCCGGGAGGGCAAGCGGCATGAGGGCGCACTTGCCCTCACTTTTTATTCGAATTTCACACCGGTACAATCTCTTCCCTCTGTCCACCGAGTCGCCTCAATGTTTTATGAAAGAGTATTCGACTGTGTACCGCAGCCGGGAGGCATCCGCCGAACATTCGATAAACCTCCTCCTCGTCAACTAGCAATCTATGCATACATGTATGTTCCGAATAAATGCTAGTTCTGGCGCTTTACAAACATTCTTGAACGATGCTCCTTTCTGTACTCGACTAAAAAAAGAACATGAATATCATACTATATTCCTTTTTTTATGGTCAATGGTAAAATTGATTAAGTATCAGTTTTATTTTTTTCTAAAAAAATTAAATACATATAATGGGGGGATGTGTATGAATAAAAAAGCATTCTGGATGGCAGTGATTACAATTATTGTATGGTCTTCAGGCTTTGCCGGTGTCCGTGCGAGTTTGTTGGGAGGCTATACTGCTGCCCATCTTGTTTTGATGAGATTTCTCATAGCTTCAGGAGTATTCTTCCTATATGCTTTATGGCCCGGAGCACATATGCGTCTTCCACAGAAAAAAGATCTTTCCAGGATCATACTGGTTGGGTTTATGGGTATTACGGTGTACCATGTCGGCTTGACTTTTGGAGTCCAGACAGTGTCAGCCGGAACTGCAAGCATGATCATCGGGTCTGCGCCTGTATTTACCTCGATCATCGCGATGATTGTGTTAAAAGAGAAAATGGATGTCCTGGGCTGGATCGGATTATTTATTGGATTTATCGGTATTGTATTAATTACAATTGGTTCTTCTGGAGCGAGCTTTACAATATCTGCAGGGACCTTGTATGTCTTGATTGCTACGATCGCTACTTCCTTATTTTTTGTTTTTCAAAAGCCTTTGCTTGAACGCTACAATCCCATTCATTTAACCGCCTATTTCACATGGGCGGGAACCCTTCCCTTGCTGATTTTTATGCCTGGACTTTGGGAAAATATCCAAAGCGCATCGATAGAAGCTCACCTTTCCGCTTTATACGTCGGGATTTTCCCTGCTGCCATCGCCTACGCAACTTGGGCCATTGCGTTATCAGCGGGCAATACAACGACCCTTTCGAGTATGCTGTATTTGGAACCACCGCTGGCTATCCTCATTGCCTGGCTGTGGCTTGATGAATGGCCCAGTACCCTTTCTTTAATTGGAGGAGCAGTCGCCATTTCCAGTATCTTCATTGTAAACTGGATCGGTAAAAAGAAATATTTGAAGAAGCATAACTTGGAAGGCTGACGCTATTTCCTGTACCATTTAAGGTGCATTGCTGTCCGCAATGCACCTTTTACACGATCTGGCTGCGGTTCGCCAGCCATCACTGTTATGCATTCATCTCCAGAACAACCGGGCAATGGTCACTACCCATGACATCGCAATGGATCTGTGCATCTGACAACCGTTCTTGTAATCTTTCAGATACCACAAAATAATCAATCCGCCAGCCGATGTTTCTTTCTCTCACCTTATTCATGTAAGACCACCAAGTATAAGATCCCGCTTGATCCGGATAAAAATACCGATACGTATCAATAAATCCGTTGTCCAGCAAAACGGAAAACTTCCCCCGCTCCTCATCAGTAAACCCAGAGTTTCCTCTATTGGATTTATCATTTTTTAAATCAATTTCTTGATGAGCGACATTCAAATCTCCGCATAAGATGACCGGTTTTTCTTTGTCTAGCTCCAGCAAATATTGAAGCATCAGATCCTCCCATTCCAACCGGTAATCCAGACGGGAAAGATCCCGTTTTGAATTTGGAGTGTAGACATTGACGACGAAAAATGCGGCAAATTCCAAAGTGATCATTCTGCCTTCTTCCTCCTTTTCTCCAACGCCCATACCATATTGGACCGAAAGTGGCTCAATCTTAGTAAAAACAGCCGTTCCGGAGTAACCTTTCTTCACCGCGTAATTCCAATACTGATGATAACCCTCAAGTTCCAATTGAATTTGGCCTTCCTGGACTTTTGTCTCCTGGAGACAAAATATATCTGCATCAACCTCTTTGAAATAATCAAGAAATCCTTTACGGATGCATGCCCGGATTCCGTTCACGTTCCATGATACTAATTTCATCAGGTGTATATCTCCCTTGCTATTGATCTGCCTAGCCTATAGTTTGCCACTCTTTTGAGCGGCAAACAAGCAGGGATAAATGAAAATAAGCGGATAATGCCACCTGAGTACAGCCACGTTTTAGTGCGAACGTGTGGCTGTCGTCCAAATGCGCCACATCCTTGGGCAAAGGCCTGCACTGGGCCTAAAAACAGATTCTGAAAGACAAAGTACTTCAGAAATGAACTTTGCAAGTTGGTAACAAGTTAAACAAAAATCCATCAAACAGCAGATGCATGCCATGCCCTGTAATTGCCTCTTCAGGTACATAAAGGGAAAGAGGCGCAGTTAGTGGACGTAAAAAAAGCCGGGGGCCCGGCCTTTAATCAACAGAGTATCTCTTCATGCTTTCCACGACTTTTGTAAACTCTTCCTTGGTATGGACAGGAATGCCTTGAATCAGCCTTAAATGCTGACTGCTTTCCATTTTCTTTACATCAATCTGAAAAAAAGAGCGGATGACATCGGACTGTTCAGGCTTTCCATTAAAGATCGATAGGGTGCCGTCTTCAGATATTCCAATATATCCGTTTGCTTTCAATAATGGTGAAACGTCATTTATATTTTTTTCAAATACTAATCGTTTTTCGTCCATGTCTACAAGCTGCCAGGACTCATATTTTGCCCAAAAGTCCTCTAACGCAAAGACTGTTTCATTAACGACTTCCTCGCTCATTGCTCCATCAAGATAGACTCGCTTTAAATGAACGGTTAACTCCAGAGGCTGTTCGGATTTGACAGACTCCCGATCTGATGCTTGTACTTCAGCGGACAGCTGACCGACATTATTCATGAATAGGCTGGCACTCATAAGAAATATGACTAATACAGCTTTCAACCCAGATCACCTCTACAGCCTTTCGTTAATATATAGGTATAGTGTGGCCGGTTTTTTCATTAAATATCCAAAAAAAGCATTGCCAAAGGACTGATCACCTTTTGGCAATGCTTTTTTTAGTTATGATAGACATCTTGGACATCGTCATCGTCTTCCAGCATGTCAATAAGTTTTTCCAAACTTTCCTCCTGCTCTTCATTCAATGAGGCTTCCGTTTGCGGAATCATCGTAATTTCCGCTGACGCAAATTCATGTCCTTCTTTCTCTAACTCTTCTTTTACCTGCATGTAGTTTTCAGGTTCTGTATAAATTTCAAAAACTTCCTCACTGGTCTCCATATCTTCCGCACCCGCTTCAATGGCTTGAAGGAGCAGGTCATCTTCTTCTATATCTTTTTCGTTTCGTTCGATGACGAGGTATCCTTTTCTGTCAAAAAGGTAAGAGACACAGCCTGCTTCTCCCAAATTCCCTCCATTTTTCGTAAAAGCATGACGGACATTTGACGCCGTTCTGTTTTTGTTATCCGTCAGGCATGTAACCATTACCGCTGCACCACCGGGTCCATAGCCTTCATATACTATTTCTTCATAATTTTCGGCACCCTGGTTTCCAGTTGCTTTATCGATGGCACGCTTGATATTATCATTAGGCATATTTGCCGATTTTGCTTTATCTACGACTAGACGGAGGGCCGGGTTTGTATCAGGATCCCCACCGCCGCTCTTGGCAGCCACATAGATTTCCTTTGCAAGTTTTTGAAAGATTTTTCCCCGTTTTGCATCTTGAGCGTTTTTTCTTCGTTGAATATTTTTCCATTTAGAATGTCCAGCCAATTGTCATCACTCCCTCTACACATGCCACTTTATTTTATCATATTTGTCAAGAAGGTTCTTCCCTTCATAGTACCTTCACTTGTTTATACGCTCCATTAGGTGCTCTGAATATTGCATTCTTTTTTTAAACTGCAGAAATGTGATGTCTTTAACATATTTCCAGTGCGCTTTTCTTCTTTTATCATCAAACTGAAGGAGATATTTCCACTCCCTGAAAATATCTGCCGGATATAATAATGCAGCTAAAAAAGGAAGATCCTCTGCATAGCGGCGGATCTCTTCTCCTTCTGAGAACAATTTTTTAGGTGACCAGTCCAGCGATGAGGATATTCTGTTGCAATATTGAAGAATATCAATATACTTGGGACCCATACTTATTAAATCAAAATCAATGATGTAGAGTCTTCCATGCTGTGTTCGGATAAAATTGTGGTGGGCGAGGTCCCCATGCAGGATACAGTGTGGTTCCCGGTAAAAATAAGCAGAATGTTGGTTCATCAGGCTGAGAGCATACTCACCTATGCGGGAATACCTTTCTAAATAAGGAAAAGCTGATGAATCTTTAAAATGTTGTATATCCGTTTGAAATTGCTTTATTCTTTTTTCCCATTTTCCCGGCAAATCGCAGGTGGGCAATCTCGCTTTCATTGCTTCCAGGCATTTGGACGTAGCATCGTGAAATTGGCTGATCAGGGCTAGTGCCTCTTTTCGGTCTTTTGCATGACTGTACTGAAATAGATCGTCGTTATCTGATTCAACAAATTGAATGAATCCCAGGCACCTTTTTTCAAAAAAACAGGGACCTGACTGATGAATCGGGTGGAATGTATAGGTATGATGAAAACCGTTTTCCCTTAACAATCGGGTCAATAGATATTGTTGATAAACCTTCTCAGGTTTGGAAAACTCTTTAATAATCCATTTTTCCCGTGGAGCAGCGGCGAGCCAAATCCCTTCTTTTAATTTGGAAATATTTCTGAACGGTATTCCGGTTATCTTTCTGACATAAAGAAGGAGACGGGATGAGAATCCGTCTCTTCTTCGATTCCTTCTATTCTTCATCTTCCCCTTCTTCTACCCTTGGCATCGTGGGATATGGCGTGCCTGCTCCCGGCAGTGTTTGCTCATATGGATTTTCCTGGCCGTATGGCATATGGCCCTGAGGCATTCCCATCTGCTGCATTCCATATGGATAAGACGGCATCATCGGGTATCCGCCTCCGTATGGCTGATTCCACCCTTGAGGCGGCATTGCCGGTGGATCCGTATAATCGGCCTCACCCATCATTGCAGTCGGATTTTGATAAGGTCCATGCGGATTGTGGTGGAACCCGTGATGATGGTGCATCATTTCCATGGAAGGTGAACTGGATGATTCCTCTCCCCAATGATGGGGCATCATCGGATGTTCAGCAGGTACTGCTCCGTAATCGGCTGCCCCCATGACTGCAGGCATTTGCCCATACATTGGCATTTGTCCGCCCATCGGCATTTGGCCATGCATTGGCATTTGCCCGCCCATCGGCATTTGGCCATGCATTGGCATTTGCCCGCCCATCGGCATATACGGATAGCTCATCATTCCATGCACGTAGGGCATCATCGGATAAGGATAACACGGATCACATATTGGCATTACCGGCGGTGGACAGTAAAAATGTGGATACATGGGTTGTGGGACTCCTCCTTCTATCGGCATAACCATCTCAGGCGATTCCTCTTCTTTCGGTTGTTGCTGTACCTGAGCCTGCATTTGGCTCATATTCATCATGTAATAATTGTTAATATCAATTTCCGGAAGTGATTGAGGCATAACCGGCTGATACATTTTTTGCGGCATTTCTTTCGGAACTTCCTTCTTTACTTCTTTTGGTTTTTTGGGAAGCTCTTTTGGCATCTCTTTTTTTGGCACTCCTTTTACACCTGCTTGCGGCATTTTGGGCATTTCTTTTTTTACAGCTGTACCGCCAGCAGGGACTTTGATTTTCATGCCGGGCATAATCATGTCTGGGTTTGATAACTGTGCATTGACTTTCTTCAGTTCTTCGAAATCAACGCCATACTTTTTGGCGATTTTCCAAAGAGTATCCCCCTTCTGCACAATGTGGATTTTCACTTCTTTTCCCCTCCTTAGGCATAAGTCCATACAGTGTATGATGAATTGGGCAAATTGTTATTCATCTATCAACAATACTTATGAAAAGCTCAGATCATTTATGCAACAAGACAAGTATGCTAGTATGTAAGAAAAGCACATGATGCACAGGCACACAATATGCACAAGCAGAATTTTGATAAAAGGGGGGATTTCAGCATCGCAGCCAACTTGCTCTGACCATCATGAGATTTTTGCTCAGAAGTGCTAAGGTGAACGGTTCTATCCAAGGCTAAGCTTTGGCGCAGCAAGATTTTCTCCTGGATCAGCTGGCCGCCTCTTGCTGCCGTACAGCTCCTGCGTGACAGGCTTGGAGATGCGTACAATGTCCGCTGCCGATGCTTTCCATGTCCTGTCATGCAAGCTTATGCCTGTACCGATATCCATGGCCCCAGAGCAAGTCTTCCGAACCTTGAACCAATAAATACTTCACAGTTTGAACCCGTTCTGATATTAAATAAAGTCATTGGAGGATGTTTTTATGAGTAAAGAAAAAGGGCAAAAGCTCCTCGGGGAAGAAAGAAGAGACTGGTTGCTAACCTATTTAAAAAGTCACCCCGGACCAGTGACAGGCATGACATTAGCTGAAAAAGCCAATGTCAGCCGACAGGTGATTGTAGGGGATATCACGTTATTGAAAGCCCGGAACGAACCGATTATCGCCACAAGTCAGGGATATGTATATATGCCTGCAGCAAATGGGCGAGTGGCAGAAAAAATTATTGCCTGCCGGCATGACTCGGGCCGGACCGAACTAGAACTACAAATCATCGTCGATCATGGCGTCACTGTGAAAGATGTGAAGGTTGAACACCCTGTTTATGGGGATTTGACGGCTTCCATTATGGTTTCAAACAGACAGGATGTTGCGGATTTCATACAAAGAATACAAGAAACAAATGCATCACTTTTATCAGAATTAACTGGCGGTTTTCACTTACATACTCTGACGGCAACAAACGTACAAATGATTGAAAAAGCTGAAGAAGAACTGAAAAAAGCAGGAATTCTTGTGGAAGAAAATGAAGAAAACGGAGTAGACTCTTGACGAGTTCCCTCCGTTTTTAAATCTCTGTATGGATAAGAGTGAGAGGATGAGCAGTCCAGGCTGAGCTTCCTATGTTTAATATTTATGCGCCGGAGCTAAGGACATCCACTTTCGCCACGAATTCCAGTCTGCGGAATTTCGCCAGCAGTTCGTCCATATCTATATTCATCTGAGTGACATCCAGGGACAGCGTGACATTGGCACGCCCCTGGATCGGAATCGTTTGGTGAATGGTTAACACATTACAGTGCGATGAGGCAACGATCTTCAGCAATTTTGAGAGGGCTCCAGGCGTATCTTCCAAAAAGAAGAAAAGCGAAATAATTTTTTCTTTAACAACCGTATGGAAAGGAAAGACTGTATCTTTATATTTATAATACGCGCTTCGGCTTAAATCTACCTGTTGCACTGCCTCCCAAATCGATTCGGCTGAGCCTTTCTCAATCAGTGCCTTAGCCTCCAGCGTTTTTCTCATGGCTTCCGGCAGAACATCTTCTCTCACTAAGTAGAACTTTCGATCCACTTCCCTTTTCCCCAAATTCATCTCCCTCCAAGCCCAGAACACCTAATCAAGAAACTCAAATTCATAATCTAACAGCCGGACAGTATCCCCATCTTTTGCTCCTCGCTGACGAAGGGCATCATCTACTCCCATGGATCGTAACTGTCGTGCAAAGCGGCGGATGGATTCCTCCCGTGAAAAATCGGTCATTTTAAAGAGCCGCTCTACTTTTGCACCGCTGACCACATAGCTCCCATCAGATTCACGTGTAATCGTAAACGGATCCTCCGTTTCTTCATGCTTATAAACCACCCGGTTGACCTCTTCGCTTTCTCCAACCGGTTCATGCAGCGGAAATTCAGGGGTTTCTTCCAACTTATCGGCAATCCCGAACAATAGCTCTCTCAGCCCTTGCCGGGTTAATGCTGAAATGGGATAAATCGGATAGTCCTGTTCTAGACGGGATTTAACATGTTCCAAGTTGTCCGATGCACCAGGCATATCCATTTTATTGGCGACAATGATTTGCGGTCTTTCCATCAGCCTCAAATTATATTTCTCAAGCTCTTCATTGATCGTCAGATAATCTTCATACGGATCCCTGCCTTCTGTAGCAGACATGTCCAGAACATGTACAATCACCCTGGTTCTCTCAACGTGACGAAGAAACTGATGGCCTAACCCAATTCCTTCATGTGCTCCTTCAATCAGTCCCGGGAGATCTGCAATAACAAAGCTTCGGTCATCATCCGTCTGTACTACACCGAGGTTCGGTTTAATGGTTGTAAAATGATAATCTGCAATTTTAGGCTTTGCAGCAGAAACCACTGACAATAATGTTGATTTGCCCACATTGGGAAACCCGACCAGTCCCACATCAGCCAGGAGTTTCAGCTCGAGAATCACTTCACGCTCTTGTCCGGGTTCACCATTTTCAGCAATTTCCGGTGCCGGATTAGCCGGAGTTGCAAACCGGATGTTTCCTCTTCCTCCCCGGCCTCCTTTGGCAATCACAGCTTTCTGTTCATGTTGGACCAGGTCAGAAATGACTTCTCCTGTCTGTTCGTCTATTACAACCGTTCCCGGCGGGACTTTCACAATCAGATCTTCTGCGCTTTTCCCATGCTGGCCTTTAGACATGCCATTCTCCCCGCGCTTTGCTTTAAAATGGCGCTGATAACGAAAATCCATCAATGTTCTTAATCCTTCATCAACCTGGAAGATGACGCTGGCTCCTCTTCCTCCGTCTCCGCCGGCCGGTCCGCCCATCGGCTCGTATTTTTCACGACGGAAAGCAACCATGCCATTTCCGCCATCGCCGCCTTTTACATATACTTTTACTCGATCTACAAACATGTTCGACACTCCATTCTGGACCCGTTAACCGTTCAAATACCATAAAGCCTGTATCAGCCATTCATGGTGTCCCGTCTTTTCATATGTGACTTGATCAGGATAACTGTCTTGCTCAGACAGCCAATGTTTCAATTCTGTTTCATTTTCTAGTATACCGTTGAACTCAAAAAGAAACCGTGCAGTTTCATCAGTGGCTTCTATTTTTACAGTCAGGATATTTTCATAATAAGGGACAACCGCCTGATTCATCAGGTCAAAGAAAATTATAATCCATTCTGTAAGCAAGTTATCATCTAATGTCAGTTTTTCCGGTATGGTTACGAGCTCATAATCTAACTTGAAATGATATCCCTTCCAATTGTGCGTTAGCAAAGTTTCTGCGAAACGAGGCAGCTTTATATTGGACAGCATGGCTTCCTGTTGCATATCAATGACGATTTCTTCCATTATCCGTTCTGCTTGCTCAGGCTTCCCCATCGACAGATTTCCTTTAATCAGCTGCAGTCTATTCAGCCAATCATGTCGTGTATATTTTAATGTCTCTAGAACCGTCCAATGTTTACTCATCCCTGCTCTCCTCATATAGACTTATTCTCTATATATTATAACAAAATAGCGGTGTCTGTAAGGAATTGCTTACCATTTTTATTTAGATGTAACAAAAAAGCCCTAACCGGAATGTCGGTTAGAGCTTAAAATTTCTGATATATACATGTTCGTTCAGCTCCGGAGCTGAACAAGAATTTATGTGTCGGCTCAATTACGCCTCTTGAGCTTCGGGATAAACACTCACTTTTTTCTTGTTGCGTCCCAGACGCTCAAAACGGACAACGCCATCCACTTTGGCAAATAGAGTGTCGTCTTTACCGATCCCTACGTTTTCACCAGGATGAACCTTCGTTCCGCGTTGGCGATACAGGATGGATCCGCCTGAAACAAATTGGCCGTCTGCCCGTTTGGCACCAAGGCGTTTTGCTTCAGAATCCCTTCCGTTTTTAGTGGAACCCGCTCCTTTTTTGGATGCAAAAAACTGAAGATCCAATTTCAACATATCGATTCACCCCCTGTTTGTAAAAATGATGTTTATATACTCGCCATACTCATTTTCAATGGTTTGCAAAGACACAATCATGCCCTGAAGAAGCAGCTGCATCCGTTCAGATGCTTCCGCCGGCAGCCCCGATGGGATCGTACAGGAAAGAAATCCACTGTCCGTCTGCTCAATATCGGGTGTGACCCCTGTTAAGCTAATCACGGCATTGAGGGATCCAAAAGCTACAGCCGATGCTCCAGCACAAACAATGTCCTGGCCTTTTTCCGCAAATTCTGCGTGGCCGCTCATTGTAAAAGATGTAATATTCCCTTGGACATCTTGGCAAATCTCAACATGTATCATTGTTTTTACCCATTAAGCATTAATTTTTTCAACTACAAGTTTCGTGAATGGCTGGCGATGCCCTTGCTTTCTGCGATAGTTCTTTTTAGCCTTATATTTGAAAACAACAAGTTTCTTTTGACGTCCTTGTTTTTCAACTTTGGCTGTAACCGTTGCTCCCTCAACAAATGGGTTGCCCACTTTCACATCGTCGCCGCCTATGAAAAGAACTTTATCAAAAGTGAATGTATCACCTTCAGCTGCATCAAGTTTTTCCACGTAAATCGGCTGGCCTTCTTCAACCTTAATTTGCTTTCCGCCTGTTTCAATGATTGCGTACATACGTCGCACCTCCTTATTTACTAAGACTCGCCGGAAGTAAGGTGACTATTGTGGAATAGCACTTGTGAACCCATTCCGAGCGGTTGTAGCACGGGTGCTACAAACTAACATTGCAATCTTATCATAACAGATTGTCCTGTGTCAATCATCGCCTTATTCTTCCGGAATCATTTCCTTTAGCCTGATGTTTACCTGCTTATTTGCAAAGTAAGCATGAAGCATTTCATTTTCGTCCATGGATCGGATATTGTCCACATGAATTAAATGCTTGCAGCCGCGCTGGAATTTCTCCATAACGTGATAAATCCATTCATTTCCGTCGGCTTCGATGATCTCTAGCCGTTTAATGCCCGCATTGTTACCATAATATCTTTCAAGTAAAAATCTCATGAATACAAACTGTATTTGTTTCCATTCAAGCCAAAGGCTGATGTATAAATAAATCATGACAATCCATAAATGCAAATGAAGAGGGTAAATTAGCAATACGGTGAAGTGTAAAATAGCCAGGATAACAGCAGAGCTAATAATTGTATGTCTCATTGCGGATAAGAACGGCTTTTTTACGGATAAAAAAAGATAAAGCAGCTTCCCGCCATCCAGCGGCCAAACAGGAAGCAGATTAAATAAAAATACCATCGTATTAAACTGATGGAATATGAAAGCACCCTCTCCTGAAACTAATCCCGCTGACTCCAATAGAAACACGGCAGCTCCCAGCCAGATATGCTGAAGGGGCCCGGATAAAACGATGACTAATTCTTCTTTCAGCGGACGATTACCATGTTCATCCACTTCACATTTGCCGCCGAAAGGAAGGATCAGAATTTGTTTGATTTTCCATGAAAAATAGGAGGCAGCCGCTGCATGCCCCAGCTCATGGACAAATACGATAAGAAAAAGAATGAATAGTTCCCAAAAGTAACCGGTAAGCATGGCCGTTCCGGCAACAAGCCAAAAAAGAGGATGCATCCTGACTTTTCCAAGCAGCCTCCACAACTTAATCAAGGTTCATCACCTGTATCGGATCAATGAAGGTATCCTCTTGCTTAATGGCAAAATAGTATTCTCCATGATTGTCATTGGAAGACACCGTACCAATGACCTGTCCTCCTTTTACGCGTTCATGCGGTTTTATGCTTGTTTCATTTAATTTTCCATACCACGATTCAGAACGATCACTATGTTGAATGATGACTGTATGGCCGATATCTTCCTTTTTTCCTGAAAAAATCACCACACCATCAGCCCCTGCTTTGACGGCAAAGTCTTTTTCAGTCTCAATGATGATTCCCCTGCCATCATGTGAAAAACCCTCTGTTATTTTTGCTCCAACCGGCAGCGCATAATCCTCACGGATCACCTGCTGGACAGATGGCTCTTGGTTAGGGTCTGGAAAAAGAACAAGCGGTTTGCCGAATTGGCTTTCGTACCAATCCGAAACTGCAGCAAATTGAAATTCTTTTTCCATCGCATCATTTACCCATGAACGGACCTGGTCAAATCGGGAGGAAGAAGATTGATAAAGGATGGCAATAAGTAACACGAGTACAGCCGAAGAGAGCATCTTAAAAATAAATATTTCTTTCCTCCATAAAGGATGGATCGCAGGTTTTGGTTCATAAATGTGGCGGTTTTCATCTACATCATCAACAGGCGTCTGAGGAATATATTCGTAAGGTTTCTCTGTCATGCGACCGTTTAAGCGCCTTCTTTTTGCAATTCTCTTTTTTATCTTATTGACCCGATGGCTCATCCCCACCATCTCCCTTGCATGAAGTTTCTACACTAACCTATGACTTGTCCTTTATGAATATGCGGTGAAAATAAGCTTGCCAATGACCGTGGTGCTCAAGAAAGCGCATGGGATGCTCAGCCCCGGTAACAGGATGATTCCCGAGACAAGCAAATGCACAAATAGACAGATGGAGCTGCCGGAAACTTGTATAGCCCGCACTGCCATTCAGATCAAAACGGAAAAACACGTTCTGGGAAGCACCGTACTCAGACTTCACTTCCCCCGGCATATATTACTCTGTTAACATCTTCTAAAAAACAAAAAAGCCCTGGCTTTTAAGCCAAAGCTTCTTTATTAAAGATATAGATCTATCAGGAACGGGCAAAGAACTGTTTAATCCGCGCAAACATACCTGCCTTTTCCTCGGTTAAAGACTGAAGCGGCACGGATTCTCCCAGGATCCTTCTTGCAATATTTCTATAGGCTATGGATGCTTTGCTGTTAGGGTTGAGGGCAATGGGCTCTCCTTGGTTGGAAGATCGTATCACTTCATCATCATCTTGTACAATACCCAATAAATCGATCGATAAATGCTGTGTGATTTCGTCAACATCCAACACTTCCCCTTCTTGCATCATCCTGCTTCTGATTCTATTAATGATTAATTTGGGCGATGTTAAATGATCTTCTTTTTCAAGCAGGCCAATAATTCTATCTGCATCCCTTACAGCTGAAATTTCAGGTGTTGTCACAACAATTGCCTGGTCTGCTCCCGCCACGGCATTTTTGAACCCCTGTTCAATTCCAGCAGGGCAATCAATCAATACATAGTCATACTCCTGCTTTAAATCAGTGACAAGTGCTTTCATTTGCTCAGGATTAACGGCAGATTTATCACTCGTTTGAGCTGCAGGGAGCAAGAATAATTTATCTTCGAATCTTTTATCTTTCACAATGGCCTGATGCAGCCTGCACCTTTCCTCAACAACGTCAACAAGATCATATATAATCCGGTTTTCAAGGCCCAGCACGACATCCAGGTTGCGAAGGCCGATATCTGTATCGATCAGGCAGACTTTTTTACCTTGCAAAGCAAGTGCTGTTCCAAGGTTCGCGGATGTGGTTGTCTTTCCGACTCCTCCTTTGCCGGAAGTAATCACGATAGCCTCACCCATAATAATGCCCCCCTTTAAATCTAGTAATATTCGGTCTCAAATGCTTAAGCACTTGCAGATTGTCAATGATAATTTGCTCGTTCTGATCTATATAGGCACATTCCGTTTGGTGATCTGCTTCCTGATCATAGTGATCAGGAGCACGGCTAATGCAATCTGATATCCTCAATTGCGAAGGGGTCATAAAGGAGGCTACAATTACTGATTCATTCCGCCCTGTGTAACCGGCATGGGCAACTCCCTTCAGTGCTCCCATGATAAAAATATTTCCTCCTGCACGAACGGTTCCACCGGGATTGACATCACCAACGAGCAGCAGGTCTCCCGGGACTTCAAGAACCTGACCAGACCTGACAATCGCAGCAACAGATGTCACTTCCTGGCTTTCCACCATCATCTGTGCCTCGGCTTTTGTAATCACATTACTTTCAATCTCTTCAACAATCAAATTTTTCTTTTGACGAATAATCTCTTTTAATTCCTCTTGCTGTTCAGCCGTCAAATAGCGATTTCCTGTTAGAATACGTACGGAAATCAGCTGGCTGTCCTCAGAACCTTGTAATTCAAATAGTTTTTCTCCCAGTTCTTGTAACAGTCCTTCGTATGAACAGCGGTCATTTAATAGGAGTGAGAGGCCGCTTTTTGTGCCTTTAATCATCACATTTTGTTGTGTTTTCATGTTCAGCGGGCACGAAAAGGTTGTAAAGACATGCCCTTATATCTCCTTTCAAGACAAACATCACTATTTAAGGCAAGATTCATTTTGTCATTTTCGACAATGGGCTGCACATTTCCTCTTTTTGTTATGAATTTCCCATCCTTTTTATTCATCGTTCACTTCTTTCTTCCTTTTTTGAAGCCAAATTGTAAAAGGGAAGAAAATTAGGAGGTAAAATACGAGATTCATAAATAGCGTTGGAAGCAGCCTGTCAAAAACAAATGGCGAAGTTGCCACCTGGACATTGAACAGGAAAAGGTTCAAAACATACACAAGTATTTCTACTAATGATAACATGACGATTGTTATTAAACCGGCGGTAAAAACATTGATCTGTAAAACCTTTGTCATTTTGGAAGCAATATAGATCGAGATAGGGAACAGAAATAGATACACCCCGATCAGACCGGTATAATAAATGTCAAATAACAATCCAAATATCGCTGCATAAATCAGGGTAACATTCCGATAGTAGTAAATCCCCATTAAAATGAGGACAACCAATAAAAACCGGGGAGTTACAACCCAATCAGAAATGAGTGAAAAAGACGGGAAAAATTCCACGTAAAGACTATCAGCATAAAAACATACCACTGTCACAAGAGGGAGGATAAACCGTTTCATTCCTCTCCACCTTCCGGTCCAGGCATGGATCGGGCCACTACAATGACATGCTCAAAATGATAAAAATCTGCCGATGGTTTAACATAGGCGGTCTGGGTCAATCCAAACTGATCCAGTTCAAGTTCCTCCACTTTTCCAATATCAAGCCCTTTAGGGAAGATTCCTCCCAGGCCTGAAGTAATGACACCTTGACCCTTTTCCAGCTTGACGTCATCGATAGGTAGGTCTTTCATCAAAAGCATGTCCTTTTCTTTATCATAACCGTCGATTAAACCAAAGACAGACTTCTCTCCCTGTATTTCTGCGGCCACCCGATTTCTCGTATTTTCCGAGCTCAGCAATTCAATCGTCGAGGTCATTTCTGAAGTGCTGACGACTTTACCAATTAATCCTTTCGACGTGATAACAGCCATATCAGGTTGAATTCCGCTCTTTTTCCCCTTATCAATAATAATTTTTTCAAACCAGCGGTCAGGCGCTCTTCCGATGACCGTTGCCTGTATCGGAGTAAATTCCCTCAGATTCTCTGTTTTACCCAATAATTCCCTGAGTTCTTGATTATCATTTTTTAAATCTGTAATTTCCTTTTCAAGTTGTGCCAGACCTTCAAGCCGCGCCTTCAATTTCTTATTTTCTGTGTATGTATTTTGAAGATCCTCAATACCCTCAATAAATGACGCAAATTTATGGGCCGGTTTTGCTGCTAAAGATTGGCCAAATCCCACAATATCCTTAACAAACTGTTCAGGACGGGAAATGTTTTCTTTGTCTCTCAAGGAAAAACCTATTAATGAAACGAGAATAATGATCCCGATCAGTAGGATGATGAGACGCTTATTCAGAAAAAAATTCGGCATCATGTCCACCTCTAAAAATCTAATAGCCTGCCGGTTTCCTGCAAAAATGCATGGAAAAGCAGAGGACCGCCCTTGCAAGCGGCCTCTTGCTTTTCCTTCTCTGCCCGGGGGTAGGCTTTATGCCCGGTCTTTGAACAGATGAATATGATCTAGCGCTTTTCCTGTACCAATAGCCACACAATCAAGCGGCTCTTCTGCAATTATGACTGGCATCTTTGTCTCATCACTGATCACTTTATCCAGATTTCGAAGAAGTGCACCTCCACCTGCCAGTACGATGCCCCTGTCCATAATATCAGCAGCCAGTTCTGGCGGTGTATTCTCCAATGTGTTTTTAACAGCATCAATGATTGCATATACAGTATCATGCAAAGCGCTGGAAATCTCTTCTGCTGTGATTTCAATGGTTTTCGGCAGTCCGGTCAGTAAATCACGGCCCCGAATCTCCATATTATCAACATCTTCTGTTCCGCCTGCAGAACCAATTTCGACTTTAATCGATTCTGCGGTTCTTTCACCTATTAGCAAGTTATAATGTTTACGGATATAATTGACAATCGCCTCGTCAAAATTATCTCCTGCGGTACGAATTGAATTGCTGGCAACAATTCCACCCAGGGAAATAACTGCAACTTCAGTCGTACCACCACCGATGTCTACAACCATACTGCCTGTCGGTTCCCAAACGGGAAGATTTGCACCAATCGCTGCAGCAAAGGGCTCTTCGATAGGGTATGCATCCCGCGCTCCGGCTTCCCTTGTAGCATCCAGGACAGCTCTCTGCTCTACAGCTGTAATTCCCGATGGCACGCAAACCATAACATACGGCTTGCCGCTAAATGATCCTTTTGATTTGGCCGCCTGCTTAATAAAATATTTCATCATCGTAGCCGTTGTATCATAATCTGCAATGACCCCATCTCTCATGGGCCGCATGGCGACAATATTACCCGGGGTGCGTCCAATCATGTTTTTCGCATCATTACCCACAGCTACAATCTTTTTTGTCTCTGTGTTCATGGCCACAACAGATGGCTCACGCAAAACAATTCCTTTTCCTTTTACAAAAACAAGGGTGTTCGCTGTCCCCAAGTCAATTCCTAAATCTTTCGTTCCAAATCCAAACATGATTGTATCTCCCTTTCTAACCCCATTGCATTCATTTTGAATATATGTTAAGACATAGCCTGGAAAAAGACGATATCCGTGTTTATCGACAAAAAATCACAAGATTTATTATATCCTATCAGCTCTAAAAATCATAGCCTCACATAAATCCTTTTTCTTTCATACTTACATATTTATTATCGCCGATAATCAAATGGTCCAAGACTTCAATTCCCATGATTTTACCGCACTCGGCCAATCTTTTGGTGACTTCAATATCTTCTCTTGATGGTGAGGGATCGTAGGGTAGGAACCATGCGCCTTACTCTGTTTTCCAAAGCAGGTTTCACAGCTCCCCCCTCAGAACCGTACGTACACCTTTCAGCGTATACGGCTCGCCAGTTGACTGATCGGAATTTGCTTCTCATAGTGGTCATGATGGCACTTGTAACATAGGACAATGGTTTTTCTATTCCGTTCTATCATTTTCTTGTCCAAATATGTTATGTGCTTCTTTTTCTTCAAATCCTTTAACTTACGGACATGATGAACCTCCATCTGACCTTCTGTTGTCCCACACGCTTCACATTTATTTGCTAATAAACGTTGTTCAAATTCAGTTCTACCCGAATATTTCATTGTGTTAATTAATACATCAATATCGCGAGAGTCAGCTTTGATAGCACCCTTATGCTTCGGCAGGTCTTTCAGCTTTACGAACTGATGAAGCTTCTCGTTGCCATGTTTGTCTTTCCGAACCAGGGATAAGACTCCTTGTTTATGCGTTCGCATGCTGGAAGCAACTTTCATGGAGGTACTTCTTCGTTTATTAGCAATTGTTTTAATGAAACTACTCTCGGCTAAGTAAAACAGTTTATCTAAATGGTGATAGTTATTAGCTAGCTTGTAGTAATTTGCGATTCCTCGCAATTCTGCGTTATAGGTATGAAGTATTTCCATTTCCGAATTGTTTATTAGTTTTGCTCTGTGTAAAATTTTAAAGTTGTCTAAGTTACCATATCCGTTTTTAATTGCAAATTCTTTGATTTTCTTTTCAGGAATTTCTAACTTTATGGCACCTGATAGGGTTCTCTTTTTTAATGGATGTTTTTGTTTTTTGCAAGTAACCCTCTTGACCTTAACCTCATTCCATCTACGAAATTCATATCCAAGAAAGGGTATTGGATTCTTTAGATGGGTTACGAGTGTTTTTTCATCACTAAGTTCAAGATGAAGTTCTTTTTTAAGAAAATATTTAATCGTTTCCTTCATTTTCATAGCACATTGTTTTGAGGCAGCCATTCCAATTACAAAATCATCAGCATAACGGACATATTTCATTCTTTTATAATTTTTATCCATTGGGTCGATAGAAGGAACTTTTACTTGTTTGGCTTTAAGTTCCTGAATATTGAGGACTAATTCCTCCCTGCCTTGCCAATGGTTATGCCCGTTTGTTTCATCAAGTCTTTTAATCTTCCGTGATAGTGTACTGATTTTTGATCGAACCTTGACGTACTCCTCATTTCTTGTTCTAACCTTACCTTTATCAAATTCCTTCATTTGTTTTTCCATAAACAGGTCAAACTCATGAAGATAGATATTGGCTAGAATAGGAGAGATGATACCTCCTTGTGGAGTACCACTGTAGGATTTATGATATGTCCAATTTTCCATTACACCACTGGTTAGTACATTATGAATTAATAGCAGGAAACGATGGTCATTTATTTTCTTTGAGATAAGTTTTAATAGCACCGTATGGTCAATATTGTCGAAGAACCCCTTAATATCTCCTTCAATACACCACGTTAAACCTTTCCACGTGTTTTTGATTTGAGAGAGTGCTGTATGACAGCTTCGACCTTCTCTATATCCGTGTGAGTCTTCAGAGAATATGGAGTCATAAATATTTTCCAATATCATTCTCATAACTTCCTGTACTAACTTATCTTTGAAATTAGGACTCTTTTTTCCATTTGATTTAGGAATATAAACCCTTCTTACAGGTGAGAAACGGAATGTTCCAGCTTTTAATTGCTCTATGATGCCATCTACTTTTTGTAAACTGAAACCATCTTTTGTTTCATTAGATATTCCCTTTGTTAGATTTCCTGCATTCGGATATAGCTTTGCATATGCTTTAATCCACAACTCTTTGTTATACATGAGACGGTAACAATCCGTAATGATGTTTCCTTTTTGAGAAGCATTCCTTATAACGTTCAACTGCCGAAATGGATTAGTTGCCATATTCATGGCTCCTTTCCAGTTAACGTTAACGTCAACCTGTCTCCCTTCCCCCTGCTAAACTCATTACAAGCAAACGTTGGGTACTATGGAGACTCCGTTACCATATGCAATTTTCATAGACCTTTGTCTAATAGCCTGTTGGCACTTGCACTTAGGTAATCCCTGCATTATGTCATAATTTTAGAAACGTGATGGTTAGGTATCCCTTTCGACGGTTTCCTCTAGTTGAGGATTGAAGGACAAACCTTACTATGGACAGGAAAGCGGTGATTTCCAACAGACGCTCTGGAGATACGTCTCCCATTTTGTCCTCATTGCCTGTTAGCTATCGTAGACAATGGCGCACCCATCGCTCATTCGTCCAGGATTCAAGCAGTGCAGCTTTTACCATACATCACTTGGTCTGAAGAACTGACTCGACGATAGATAGCTTTGTCGTCTATTCTCCTTTTTACATCCTGCTCTGTTCCCTCTATGAGTTTCCTCTCAAGGTAAGATGCTGACCATAGAACATTGTAAGGAGTTCTAGATTTCGGTAGAAATCACTAAAATTACGCACCTTGCAGGCGCACTCCGGATGGATGATTATGGAAACAGATAATAGAAGCAGCCGACCTGCGAAATGCTTCACGAAAAACCTCTCTGGGGTGGACAATAGAAGCATTCAAGCTGCCAATAAAAACAGTTTGCCTATGGAGGACTTGATTCTTTGTGTTGAGGTACAAACATACGAAGTGTTCCTGTGTTAAAAATCTCATATCATTCATGACATAATTCGCACCATCTTCAGGGCTGCGTATTATATAACGATCATCATACGTAAGGTTGCTGATCCTTCTTCCTAATTCCACTGCTGCTGCAATTTGAACTGCCTTGGCTTGGCCAATCCCCTTGATGCTCATTACCTCTTCTAATGCTGCATCCTTCAGCCATAACAGCCCGCCGAATTGAGTCAGCAGCCTGTTGGCCAATTGCAGGGCAGATTCAGATTTGGTGCCTGTTCTTAGTAAGATGGCGAGAAGTTCATGGTTGGAGAGGCTGACAGCCCCGTGATGGATTAGTCTTTCCCTGGGACGTTCTTCTGCAGGAAAGTCCCTGATCATCAATGCATCAGACTCGTTCATTCTTTCCTCCTCTTTCAAGCATAATTTACACCGGGTACCCCATTTTCTTCAAAACACGCAATAAGCGGCCGATCGGAAGGCCGACAACGGAATAGTAGTCACCCTGGATGGATTTTACAAGGAGCCCGCCTTGTCCCTGGATCCCGTAGGCACCTGCTTTATCAAAAGGTTCACCGGTATTTACATATTTCTCAATATCCTCATCCGACAATTCCCAAAAAATAACATCGGTCTTTTCATAAAAGGTATGAATAGTTTCGTCATGGATGACGGCCACACCCGTATATACAGAATGGGTATTTCCCGAGAGTTCCGATAACATCTTTTTGGCAGACTCCCGGCTGGCAGGCTTTCCGAGAATTTTGTGACGATAAACGACGATCGTATCCGAACCAATGACAAAGGAATGCGGATATAGCCTTGCTGCTTTCTTAGCTTTTCTGGCTGCGAGCGTTGTTACGATATCGCCCGGCGGCAATTGGGATTCAATGGATTCGTCAATATTGGGTGAATAGGATTCAAATGGGACAGACAATTTTTCCAGAAGTTCTTTGCGACGGGGGGATGAAGAAGCTAAAATGAGGTTTGCCATGCGGTTATTCCTGCCTTTCTCATCAAATGGGAGATACACCTCCATCCTATCAAATAAGCATGCAAGAAACAATAGAGAGAACAAGTAGAGATGGTGAGCGGCGCAGTACAAAAAAAGCCCTCTTCTAAACAGAGGACTCATGAGCTGCAGTATAATATACTTTTAAAAAATTTAATAATGATTGCTGGGCTTTTGTCAGACTTTCCCTGTCTCCTGAAGCGGAAAAGGCACTTAATTGTTGATAAGCGTCATCCAGCTGGTCTCGCATATCTATCCCTGCCTGCTGCTGAATCTCCTGCCCCTTAAACTGTGCAATGACTGTTTCCGCTGTTTGAAGGCTTTGTTCATCCACTTGGCCTGTAGCCTGAGCACCTGCTGCAGCTTTCGCAAGCGCGCCAAAGACAGCTGGAGCTTCTTTGATCCAGTTTGCATCCGCTTGGCTGTCCACTTTGATCTGTTGTTCAGGAACACTAAATTCCTTTGTATATACATCAATCCCTTTGGCTTCGTAATCATCCGCCCAAGCTTTTGCAGATGTGACATTATCCGCAATTCCAACGAATAAAAACTGCTGATCATCCACATTCATAGAAACTGTCGGGACTCCCTGACTTGCCAACTGGCTGGATGTACTCTCCGCAGCCTCTTCCGTTGAGAACACTCCCCCCTGTACAACAGCAGCTGTTAAATCAGGCATTGTTGCTGAAACAGATCCGGCTTGTCCCGCTCCGGTGTCAGCGGTTACCCCCGGCGTTGCATCCGTCAGCGCTGTCCCGCTCTCCGGGTTTTCGACGAGCTTTAAGACGAACAACCCAAACCCGAGTCCTATTGCAACAGCTAAAGCAGCAGACACCAGCAGGCCGGCTTTATTTTTAGCCAACTTTTTTGGAACAAATGGAGCCAAACTCATTTTGGATCCAGGCTTCTTTTGATGAGAGGTGCCTTCTTTGCCGGTTGTTTTCTTAAATTCAGGTACTTCTTTTGAATCTTTCTCCGGCAACACCCACTCAAAATCATCTCCACGCAGCTGATCTTCCGCTGCCGCCGTCTCCTCCTTGGCTTTACTCCAATCTTTTATAAAGACCTCATCTTCTTTTAGAGACTGCTCCTCCCCATTAATTTTCAACTTCATCTGCTTTTTGGCCTGCCTTTTCTTACGTGCCATTTCAATCAGTCCTCCCACTCTAGTAATTTTGTTCATAGTAGCACTTGAAATAAAAAAAAGGACAAGACTTTTGTCGTCTCGCCCTTAAAGGATTTCGCCAATATCCCCTTTGGTTTTATGTATTATGAAAAGATCTTCAGTAATTCTTCACATTATACTTTTTGATGCTGGAAGTTTATCACGAAATAGCATCCTGCAATTTCTTGTAAAACTTTAATATTCCTACAGCCTTTGCATGATGACTATGAAAGGGAATAGGTTTTAATTGATCGATCATTAGCGGGTTGTCTTCAAGCCCTTCATTGGTAATATGGTCAGCTATCATTTTTCCGAACAGTGAAGACATGGCAGCGCCATGACCACAATATCCAAACCCAAAATAAGTTCCATCTTCGAGCCGGCCCATATATGGGATCATCTCTTTCGTGAAGCCTACTTTTCCTCCCCATTGATATTCAACGCGTACGCCTTTTAATTGCGGGAATACCTTGAGCATTCCTTGATGAAGCTGATGGAAAAGGTTTTTTTGGTCCCGTTTGCTCGATGCTCTTCCGGATCCGCCAAAAGCGAGCCGATGATCGGAGGTTCTTCGGAAATAATATAAAAGTCTTTTTGTGTCATGAATCGCGCGGTCATTTTTAATAATATCCTCCGCCAGCTCTTCAGGAAGAGGCTCCGTCGAGATCATAATGCTTTCTATCGGTATAACCGATTTCTTAATTGTTGGGTTTACATCATCTGCATATCCATTTGTTGCAATGACGAGTTCGTCAGCAATGACCCGGCCTTCCGGCGTAGTCACGGTAACTTTACCTGAATTCCTTTCTATTTTTATAGCTGGGGAGTTTTCATATATGATACCGCCCATTTCTTCCACAGCTTCCGCCAGGCCAAGCGCATAGTTCAGCGGGTGAAAATGCGCACTCCCATAGTCAATTCTTCCTCCCTGATAGAAAGAAGTATTCATTTCAGAAGGCAAATCTTCTTTTTCTACAATCTTGATATCGTGATAGTTCATTACACGAGCCATATATTCCTGATCCCGCTTTAACGCATCCATATGACCAGGTTTATAAGCTGCAAAAAGGTCACCGTTTCTTTTGAAATCACAACGGATCTGATGCTTATTTATGATGTCCTCAATTAAATGAATAGAATCCAGGGAGAGCTGCCACATCATTTTTGCTGATTCCAAGCCTTTCTTTTTTTCCCATGCCTCCATGGATCCAATATACCCGGTGAGTACTTCCCCCCCGTTTCTTCCGCTGGCTCCTTGACCGGCTTGCCATTTTTCAACGATGATCGCTTTTACATTCTTTTTTTGCAAGTGATAGGCCGCAGATAGACCGGTATACCCTCCTCCAATAATCACAACATCGCAATGTGTATCTCCCTGAAGATGGGGCCTGTCCTTCCTGTGATTGGACGTTGCTTCCCACATGGATAATGGTTTCATTCCGCATTCCTCCAGCTCTATTCTCTATTTGAATACGCCTTCTTATTGACCCACCATTCTTCTTGCAATTTAAGTGCCAACTTTTAAAACGGCGGCAGACAGTCCTTTCAAAATTTTTATCGGATTCTGTATATTTATTTTTACATAAATTATTCTATTAAGCATAAAAAAGCCCAATGAATATTCCATTGAGCGTAGAAATTAAAAAAAACTCAAATACCAGGCAAGTATTTCATGGTGATAAAAGTAAGCGGCTAGAGTACCTATACCTATGAATGGCCCAAACGGGATCGGCTCTCGTTTTCTCACCATCCCGGTCATCAGGCCTATTCCACCTGCCAATGCTCCAAACAATACAGCCAGAAAAAAAGAAAGCAACACCAATTTTGTACCAAGAACCAGGCCCAAAACTGCAAATAACTTAATATCTCCCCCGCCCATCGCTCCCCTGCTGACCATCGCAATCAATAGAAGCAGCCCAAATCCTGCTGCAGCGCCAGTGATGGAATCCCACCAGGGCTGAAGCGGGTCTATGAATCTTACAATAAGAAAAATCAGAGTAAACACAATTAGTATCTTGTCAGGAATCAACATATAACAAATATCCGTTACGGTGATGATCATAAACAAGGAGATCAGAGTACATGCAATCAAAAAGTCAAACGTCCAGTCAAAATGAAGATAGGCCATAACAAAAAGGATTCCTGTTAACAGTTCGATCAACGGATAAAGATAGGAAATGGGTTCGCTGCAATGGCGGCATTTGCCTTTGCAAACCACAAAAGAGATCACAGGGATCAGTTCAATGGGGGATAAGGACTTATGGCATTTGGGACAGGAAGATCCAGGTTTGATCACTGACTGATTCATCGGAACCCGCAGTCCTGCAACATTAAAGAAGGAGCCAAATAGAAGCCCATATATAAAAATAATGAATATCATGGATAGCGAACCCTTTCAAATTCAAATTTTATCTATACATTTTCAATAGACGATTATGATAGATACAAGATACAAAACATAAAGCCTCATATGAAAGGCAGGAAAAGATGTGAAATTTCTCAGGAGGCCCTGACGGATATTTATTAAGACGGGGAGGTGCCGGTGGGGGTGTGTTCTGACAGAGAGTGCCGGCATTATTGATGAAAGAGGGCGTCTATATAATCGCCCTCTCATAGTATCACGTTTTGATATCCGGCAGATCAACATCTATGTATATAATTATGTTAACAAACTCCCAGTTTCCTGTCACTGTTTATACGAAGACTTTAAAAATTCATTTATTTCATCAATAACTTTATTAACAAAGGTTTTGCTTCGGATATAAAATAGAGAGAACCTGTAATCGCCAATATATCATCAGAATCGAGCCGGTGCACTTCATTTTTGACAAGGCGCCTCCAGTCTTCGTCAACTGTCGCATGTTCCATATTCCCTGCTTCTTTTAGCTGTATCGCAGAAGCTGCTCTCGGAAAATCAAACTGAGTCAGGTAGATTTCCGCATGAATTTGGTTCAGCTGATCAAGCATGGAGGATAAATCTTTGTCTTCCAGCGCAGCAAAGATAATTTTAAGCTTTTTTTCTTTATAACGGCATTTCATCGTTGCGGCAAAAGCTTGCAGTCCCTCTGCATTATGTGCACCATCTAATATAACTGTCGGATGCTCATGCACAATTTCCATTCTCCCCGGCCAATGTGCTTTTGCCAATCCGTCTCTCATATTTTCTTCAGTGACATGCACGAGGGCCCTTGCATTCATATACTGCAAACCCGCCACAGCCAGTGCAGCATTATCGGTTTGATGGCGTCCAAGCATAGAAATCTGTAACTGGTCAAGCCGCTTCCATCTTGACTGGAATGTAAACTGCTCTCCGCCAGCAGCCGGCTTATAATATTCCACTTTAAAATCCCGGCCCAGCTGAAACAGGTCTGCCTTTTGCCTGTCCGCTTCTGATTGAATGACTGTCCTGGCTGCCTCCTGCTTTGCCCCTGTAAAGACCGGTATGCCCTGTTTAATAATCCCCGCCTTCTCAAAGGCAATTTCTTCCATGGTGTCTCCTAATATACGCATGTGATCCATCCCAATATTCGTAATCAATGTAATGAGAGGATGAACAACATTCGTCGAATCATAACGGCCTCCAAGCCCTACTTCCAACAGAGTAAAATCCGGCTTGCGGATGTTTGCAAAATAATAGATGGCCATGGCTGTGATGACCTCAAATTCAGTAGGGGAACCCAAATCACCTTTTTCCATCTCTTCTGTCAACGGCTTTACGATTTTTACGAGCTCCACTATATCCTTATTAGAAACCGGTACTCCATTCAAGCTGATTCTCTCATTAAAAGTCTCTATATAGGGGGAAGTGAACGTCCCTACATCATAACCGGCCTCCTGCAAAACGGAACGAAGGAAAGTGACTGTCGATCCCTTTCCATTTGTACCGGCCACATGAATAACACGAAGATCCTTTTCAGGGCTTCCCATCTTTTTCATCAGCCACTCCATTCTGGCCAGGCCCGGGTTTATCCCGTGTTTTAATCGGGAGTGGATCCATGAGACGGCCTCTGAATAAGTATTCATCAAATCCTCTCCTCGTATTATATTTTTCTAGAACAAAAATTTGTGCCTTGATAACTGAATGATAGAGTTTTTTACTGTTTCCATACCGGCCGGTTTGCCAAGCCACTGATCTTCTGTTTTAAACCCTAGGCATAGCGAAGCTACTTGCCATTAACTGAAGTGTCCGATTCTTAGCAGTGACGGAAAGGGGGCGGGGCCCCTGCCGGCTAGAATCGATTTGTCCGGGTTATCATATGTTGCAGGCGGAGCTTCCAGGCTTTTCTTTCAGCTCACCTGCATCCATCGTTTCCAGGCTTATTCCAAAATCAAATGGTCCTTTCCGTGAAATTATTTGCAGGTACTGATGTCAGCTCTAAAAAACTGGATGTATGCTTCCTCGACAGCGAGGATACACGCCTGAAGGAAGAGACACTTCCTAATGACTTAAATGGCGCCAATCAAATAAAGGAAAAAATTCCAGCCTATAATCAACGGGCCCATTACGAGAAAATTGTCATCGGAAAGGAAAGGCAAAGGCCGATTCAGTGACCCCGAAAAATTGGCAAAAACCATCCGGAAAGCCATAAGATAAAATGCTTTTGAATCCTTTCAGTCATACCCGAACAAACGTTTCTTAAATTGGGCGGATTTAGTTCAGTGCGCCATTTTTTTGGATAAAAAAACATTGACAGCTATTTCTTTTTTCATTATTTCATTGACTTATTACCACAAGTCTTTTCGAAAAGTAAGGGAAGCAAACCCACCCCGGATTCACTTCCCTGTACTTGTCAAAAGCCCGGATGAAACCTTACTGATCCATTTTCCTGGACTTATTCAGCAGATTTTAATTCTTGGAGACGCTCCTCTACTGTCGCACGTTTGGCCAGGTAATCTTTCTCTTTGGCACGCTCTTCATCCACGACCGCCTGGGGAGCTTTGTTTACAAATTTTTCATTGCTTAATTTTTTCTGCACTCTCTCCACTTCGCTGTTCCATTTCTCCCATTCTTTTTCTAAACGTTTGATTTCTTCCTCAATGTTTAATAACCCTGCCAGCGGAAGAAATAGTTCCACTCCGGAGACAACTGCAGTCATTGATTTTTCTGGGGCTTTCAAGTTTACATCCATGGTCAGTTCCTCTGGATTGCAGAATCTTTCGAGATAGTTGCTGTTCTTTTGTAAAATATCAAGTATCTTTTCGTCCTGTGCTTTCAGCATTAATGTGATTTTTTTGCTCATGGGCGTGTTCACTTCGGCACGGATGTTACGCACCGATCGAATGATGTCCATCAAAATTTTCATTTCATTTGCTGCTTCCGGATCTGAGAGACCTTCCTGCACCTTAGGCCAGGAAGCAACGGTGATAGAATCACCTTTATGCGGTAAATTTTGCCATATTTCTTCAGTAATGAACGGCATAAATGGATGCAGGAGTCTCATTGTCTGATCAAGTACATAAGCCAGAACAGATCGGGTTGTTTTCTTCGCATCTTCGTCTTCACTATAAAGAGGAAGCTTTGCCATTTCAATGTACCAATCGCAAAAATCATCCCAAATAAAGTGGTACAATACCCTTCCCACTTCTCCAAACTCGTATTTGTCCGAGAGTCTGGTGACCGTCTCGACGGTTTCGTTCAATCTTGTCAAAATCCATTTGTCTGCTGCCGACTTCTTCCCTGATAAATCAATTTCCTCGTAAGTAAAACCTTCCATGTTCATTAAGGCAAAACGGGAAGCATTCCAGATTTTATTGGCGAAGTTCCAGACGGACTCTACTTTTTCCATGCTGAATCTGAGATCTTGGCCTGGTGAACTGCCGGTTGCAAGGAAGTAGCGGAGAGAGTCTGCGCCATATTTATCAATCACATCCATTGGGTCCACACCATTGCCAAGGGATTTACTCATTTTTCTTCCTTCTGCATCACGGACAAGTCCATGTATCAGGACATCCTTAAACGGCCGTTTGTCTGTGAATTTCAATCCTTGAAAAATCATTCTTGATACCCAAAAGAATATAATGTCATAGCCGGTTACAAGGCAGTCCGTTGGATAATAACGTTTATAATCGGCTGATTCCGTATCCGGCCAGCCCATGGTGGAAAATGGCCATAATGCCGAGCTGAACCATGTATCCAAAACATCCGGATCTTGTTCCCAGTTTTCTTCATCAGCAGGCGCTTCTTGGCCTACATACACTTCGCCGGTTTCTTTATGATACCACGCCGGAATGCGGTGACCCCACCACAGCTGGCGTGAAATACACCAGTCACGGATGTTTTCCATCCAATGAAGATAGGTTTTTTCAAATCGGTCGGGGACAAATTGAACTTTTTCTTCGGATCGCTGCAATTCAATGGCTGCATCTGCCAAAGGCTGCATCTTAACAAACCATTGAGTAGACAAATATGGTTCTACAACAGCCCCGCTCCGTTCGGAATGTCCGACAGAGTGCATATGTTCTTCAATCTTGAAAAGGATCCCTTCTTCCTGAAGATCATTAACAATTTGCTTTCTGCACTCAAATCGGTCCATACCGTTATACTTGCCTGCTTTTTCATTCATCGTCCCGTCTTCATTCATGACCAGTACGCGTTCCAGGTTATGCCTGTTCCCAATTTCAAAGTCATTTGGATCATGGGCCGGTGTAATTTTAACGGCTCCGGAACCAAACTCCATGTCCACATAATCATCTGCGACAATCGGAATTTCCCTGCCGACAATCGGCAAAATGACTGTTTTTCCAATCAGATGTTGATAGCGCTCATCATCTGGATGCACAGCAACAGCTGTATCACCAAGCATGGTTTCGGGACGTGTGGTCGCAATCTCAATAGAGCCGCTGCCGTCCGCCAACGGGTACCTCATATGATAGAAAGCGCCTTGGACATCTTTATAAACAACCTCTATATCAGACAGGGCCGTTTTTGTAGCCGGATCCCAGTTAATGATATATTCACCGCGATAAATAAGTCCTTCATTATAAAGACGGACGAATACCTCGCGAACTGCTTTGGAAAGCCCATCGTCCAATGTGAAACGCTCGCGGGTGTAATCCAATCCCAATCCAAGCTTCGCCCACTGTTTACGAATGAAATCCGCATACTCCTCTTTCCATTCCCATGTTTGTTCGAGAAATGTCTCCCGTCCGAGGTCATAGCGGCTTTTTCCTTCTTTGCGAAGCTGTTCTTCCACCTTTGCCTGGGTGGCGATTCCTGCGTGATCCATTCCCGGAAGCCATAATACATCATACCCCTGCATTCTTTTCATACGGGTTAAAATATCTTGGAGAGTGGTGTCCCACGCATGCCCCAAATGAAGCCTGCCCGTTACATTGGGCGGCGGAATCACAATGGTATATGGCTCCTGGTCGGGATTATTTTTCGGCTCGAAATATTTCCCCTCAATCCACCATGCGTATCTGTTTTTTTCAATTTGAATGGGATCGTACTTCGTTGGCATGTCAATACGGTTGTTATCCATGAAAAATCCTCCTCATTAAACAAAATAAAAAGCCCCCTTCGTTGAAAAGGACGAAGGGAGCTCATTCGCGGTACCACCTTTTTTCACAGGCTGACTGAAAGCCTGGCACTTAAATGGGTTAACGGATCTTCTCCGGCTTTCGCTACTTTTAATGTTCACGAAAACTGCTCAAGGGCGACTTTCCGTTGTTCCGGCTTAGGAAATTCACAGCAATCATTTCCCTCTCTGAAAGCGGATGACAACATACTCTTCCCTATCTTCGCATATCATTGTCATTCATCTATTTTATATAGTATGAAAATTTTTATGTGAAGTCAAATCGATCGGCTAAAAAGTTGCGAGGCACAGAACAGCCCAGTCTTACATAGTTTATCAAAGGAAGCTCTGTTGAGGAGGGTTGGAAATGAAAAGAAAATTTAACCAATATACATTTCGCTCCTGGGTCAGAACGTTTAAAGATGCGTGCAGGCAGCTGATTATTCCTTTTACCATTTTCCAAGCAATACGGACTGTTTTATTCCCTTCCACCATTGATGTATTACTGTTAACCATTTTTATTGCTTTGGCACTTGCCTACCATTATGAAATTATATAAATACCCTTCCTATATTAACCGGAAGGGGGAGGTTCGTTCTCTTCGCTTTTCTGCTGCTCCATTTGTTCAATATTCATCACTAAGTACTCGGTATTTTTCAAATACCAGTATTGTTTTTGCAGTTCTCGAACAAACTGATATTCATTTTTCTTTTTACCGGCAGAGAAATATTGATCCACTACATGAATGGCACCTTCCGGATGTGCCAAATATCCCAAAAACAATAACATTTCCTCTTTCTGAAATGGAAAGTATTTTAAATAAATGGACAGCCATTCCAGCCCTTCATGAAATTTGTTGGGATACGTGCTCAACGATCTGGATAGGAATGGAAGCAGATCCTGAATGGGAGATGCTGTCCGGGTAGATTCAAAATTGATAAAATACCCCTTCCCGTTTTCATCATATAAAAAATGGTCCGATGAGACTTTTCCATGAACAATCACACTTCTGCCTTTTGTCTGTTCTTTTGTCACTTCAAACCACTCATGCAGTTTGCGTATGGAATAATTCTGAGCCAGTGCAATTTCATGATAGAGCATACAAAACAGGAGCTGGAACGGCGACATATAGACATTCTGTTCTGCACGTTCAATATATTGCTCCAGAGCTTCTTTTTCCTTTTCCCAGCGGGCCGCTGTTCTATCAAAATGCTCTTTTCTCTCACTCTCTGATATGTCCACTTCTCTTGCAGTAATAGAATGCAGCCTGGCCAACTCCCGAAACAGCTCTATTCCCTTTTTGTACTGTCCCTCTCTTTCCCGGTCATCAAGCCAGGGCATGAGGTAGAACAGATGACGATGAACCAACACCCCATAACGTCCGTCCATTGTCGGGTAGACCGGAACAATTCTATGGTATCCGCGCTGATAAAGCAGCTGTATATATTGTAAAAAATCAACACCATGCTTGGCCTGTATCCTTTTTAAAGCAAAACTGCCTTTATCTGTATATAACTTATAGACACGCCCATACTCCTCGGCATATTTCACTGTCAATCCATACTGTCCTGCAATGTAGTCGATGTTATATGGCTGGTTCATATGATCACCCTGCTTCGTACTTGTTGAGATCTCTGCGTGGACCTGACAACATAAAGAATAGGAGGATTCTCTCCCATTGCATCCTCCCAGTGTTGAAATGATATTATTTTCTATACGCGGCCTTTTCAGGTATATACAGAACCTGACCTTCGTACACTTCTTGGCCGGGATCCAATTGATTGGCTCTTAAAATTTGCTGGACACTGACTCCATATTTGTCTGCTATCCCATCCAATGAATCTCCGTCCTGGACAAGGCGAACCTTTAATTTGGCAGAAATCTCATCTTCTTTTCTCGCAAAAAAGTCTGCAAAAGACATGGAATGATATTTACCTTTTTTCTTTTTCGGTTTCACCTCGCTGCTTTCCTTTTCTTTACTGCTGCTCGCATGGCTGCTTGATTCCGCGACTGCCTTATCTGCTGAAGGCGAATGTGATGAAGCAGATGGTGATTCCATCACAGCTTTTTGAAAAAAGCCTTTTAACCTGTCAGCCACTTCATTCATATCGATCTCAGGAAGATTTGGAAACGGCATTGACTGGAATGGGTGTTCCCCTTTAGACCCTTTTTCCTGCGAAGCACGAGCTTCTGCCGAAAATGCGGTATATAAGTCATCTTCGTTCTCTTTTTCACCATGTCTTTCTACAAGTTCCTGTATAGGCTCTTCCTTGTATTCTTCCAACTCGACTTCAACCGTGCTTTCACCTTCATCCTCAGCTTCATTTCTCTGTTCTGCCAAAATAGGGGCCTCCTCAGACTTTTCCACCGCCCCCAATTCCTCATGATCTCGCTCTTCAGTATCCTGTGTATCTTGCTCCTCTTCTTCCCCCTGTAAACCGTATATATGCACATCCGCTTCAATCATTAAACGGGAGCTTTCCGGTAAATGATAGTCAAAGGATTGGACTTCAACAAAAATGTCATCTGAACTCGGCACCCGATCTTTTGGGATGGTAATATCAACCGGAAACTGGTGAAGAAATCCACACTCTCCATCATCCCTGTCTTCCACTTGCTGGACATATCTGCCTTTTGGGGCATCATCCTCGGAAGGTTCTTCTTCTGAAACTGTACGCTTATACTCCCCGGCTAAATTCAGGCTTCCTCTTAACATGACAAAACTGTCTTCTTCTAAAATGGATATATCTGGATCCAATGAAATGGAAATCAGCTCATCGACTTCCTGTCCGTTTTTAAATAAAACCGATTCTTCCAGTGAAAATTTAATAGATGACTGTTGGCTGTCAGACAAGATGGTTCCTCCTTTCAATCCGTACAAAAATAGATGGCTCAATTACATCCTATGACGCTTCCATTTTATTTATGAATGAGAAAAGGCGCAGGAGTTACCATCCGTTCGAATCGAAAAGAAAACCATTCTAATTTTAATATTAAAAAGGAACCGCTGCACGCGGTTCCCCCTGTTGATCGGCTTAATTATTGGCAATGGCTGCAAAAGCTTTTTCAGCAGCTTCGATGGTTGCATCAATATCTTCCTGAGTATGCTCAGTTGATAAGAACATTCCTTCAAATTGAGATGGCGGCAAAAAGATTCCTTGGTTCGCCATTTCTCTATAGTAGGCAGCAAATAAAGATAAGTCGCTTGTTTGTGCCTGTTCATAGTTATACACTTCTTTATTTGTAAAGAAGAACCCAACCATGGTTCCTGCGCGATTGACAGTATGCGGAATCTGATATTTTTCCGCTGCCTGTTTCAATCCAGTCTCAAGTTTTTCAGCTTTTTGATTAAATTCTTCGTATGTTTCCGGTGTCAGCTGAACCAGTGTCTCGTAGCCTGCTGCCATGGCCAGCGGGTTTCCTGACAGTGTCCCGGCTTGATAAATAGGCCCGCTTGGAGCAATATTTTCCATAATTTCCGCTTTTCCTCCGAAAGCTCCTACCGGAAGCCCGCCACCGATCACCTTACCCATGCATGTAATGTCGGGTGTAATCCCAAAATGCCCCTGTGCACTGTGATATCCTACGCGGAAACCCGTCATAACTTCATCAAATATTAGCAGCGACCCATATTCATGGGTGATGTCACGCAATCCTTCCAGGAATCCTGGCTGCGGAAGCACGACTCCCATATTACCGGCAACCGGCTCAACAATCACACCCGCGATATCTTCGCCATACTGTTCAAAAGCATAACGAACGCTTTCCAAGTCATTATACGGCACTGTAATTGTATTTTTTGCAACCCCTTCGGGTACGCCCGGGCTGTCCGGAAGTCCCAGTGTCGCCACTCCGGAACCCGCTTTGATCAGGAGCGAGTCACCATGTCCATGATAGCATCCTTCAAACTTCATAATTTTATTGCGGCCTGTATACCCTCTGGCCAGACGCAAAGCGCTCATTGTCGCTTCAGTTCCGGAAGAAACCATGCGGATGATTTCAATGGAAGGAACACGTTCCATGACAAGCTTGGCCAGTTTATTTTCACTGGGGCTTGGTGCCCCGAAGCTTGTTCCGCCTTCAGCTACTTTTTTAATCGTTTCCACCACACGGTCATTGGCGTGGCCCAAAATGAGCGGACCCCAAGACAGCACATAATCTATGTATTCATTTCCGTCAATATCGTAAATTCGGGAACCTTTCCCTTTTTCCATAAAAATCGGGTCCATGTCAACAGACTTAAAGGCGCGCACCGGGCTGTTGACACCACCCGGCATCAGTTTGACTGCTTCCCGGAAAGCTTCTTTGGATTTTTCATAAGTTCTCATGAATTCAACCTCCACTTTACTGAAATAAGAAAAAACTTTGTTTCCGCGTATGAATCAGACGCTTATGCCATTTTTTATTGGCCATAGACGGACAGGATATCCTCGGTCCCACTTGGCTGCCCAGGATCTGGCGTTTGGCAGCGGCAGGGGCTCGAGGTCGCTTCAAAAAACAATGGCAAAGGAGCGCCTTCTTCTGTGCTCGTCTTATGCTTGTCGGGGCTGAGCAAGGCGCTTCCGCTTTTCTTTACCCAAGCCACTTAGCTGCATCCTTTGCAAAATACGTAATGATCATATCTGCTCCGGCACGCTTCATACCTGTCAGCATCTCCATCACGATCGCTTTTTCATCTACCCATCCGTTTTGGGCTGCAGCTTTCACCAGCGAATACTCTCCGCTTACATTATACGCCACAATGGGTGCATTGAATTCATTTCTTACTTCACGAATAATATCCATATAGGACAATGCCGGTTTTACAATCAGCATATCTGCCCCTTCTTCCATATCTGATGCAGCTTCCCGCAGAGCTTCCAGGCGGTTGGCCGGATCCATCTGATAGGTTTTGCGGTCTCCGAATTGCGGTGTGCTGTTCGCTGCTTCACGGAAAGGACCATAAAAAGCAGAAGAATACTTCACAGCATAAGACATGATCGGAATATCATGAAAACCTGCCTCATCCAATCCTTTTCTGATTGCAGCCACAAACCCGTCCATCATATTGGAAGGAGCAATGATATCCGCACCGGCCTTTGCCTGGCTTACCGCTGTTTTCACAAGCAGCTCCAGGCTTTCATCATTTTGCACATAGCTGTCTTTAATGACTCCGCAATGTCCATGGTCTGTATATTCACAAAGACATGTATCGGCTGCCACCAGCATATCAGGAGCATGTTCTTTAATCACCTTTGTCGCTTCCTGGACAATGCCATGATCCACATACGCTCCTGATCCACAATCGTCTTTCTCATCAGGTACACCAAAAAGAATAACTGCCGGGATGCCAAGCGCTGCAATTTCATCTATTTCATTTTTTATGAGATCTAGTGAAATTTGAAACACACCGGGCATGGAAGAAATCTCATTCTTTTTATTCTCACCTTCTACAATAAACAGAGGATAAATAAAATCCTCCGGTCGAAGGTGTGTCTCCCTTACCATGGAGCGGATCGCTGCGGTTTTACGCAGTCTGCGATGACGCCTAAATTGAATTTGGTCCATTGCTACTCTCCCTTTCTATTTTGCCCATAGTACATGCACAGTTCCTGGAACATAGAATCAATCGTATATTTTTCCGGGCAAACTTTCACAGCGAAGCCTTCAGCTTCGATTGCTCTTTTCGTTACTTTACCGATGGCTGTAAATGTAAGAAATTCTATATGTTTTTCCAGATGATGCTGCTGCACGACTTGATAAAAATGGTGGAATGTCGACGGACTCGTGAAACAAGCGGCATCCAGCCTGTTGTCCTTAAGAATGTCTGCCAGCCGGCTATGATCTTTAGTCGGATAATACGTTTCATAGACAATCCATTCATCTGCAATGATTCCGCGGCTTCGAAAACTTTCTGCAATAATCGTACTGGCCAAATTTCCTTTCGGGATCAATACCCGTTTGGCTTTTAACCCTTTTTCAAAAAATTCCTTTGAAAAATCTTCCGCTGTATAGACGTTGGGCATGAAGTACGCATCTACAAAATACCGTTTCAATTCAGACTTCGTTTTTTCGCCTACAGCTGCAAACCGCATGTGTCCCTTTAACATTTCAAACGATTCACGCTGTTCTTCAATATGCTGAAAAAAATACTTCACACCATTTTTACTCGTAAATATGATCCAGTCATATTGATCAAGTGATTGAATGATTGAGCCCGCATTCATGTCGTTATGAGGCCGGAAATCAATTAACGGAATCATATAAGGTATTCCGCCCATGGAAGCCACGTCAGAGCAAAATTTCTCACCCTGCTCGCCACCCCTTGTAATCATTATGTGCCTGCCTCGTAAGGGAAGCCGGTCCGGTATCATTATTGGTCCAGCTCCTCTTTTACCCGTTCCATTAAAACTCCCGCTCCTTGCTGAATCAGATGGGCTGCAGCTTTTTCTCCGATTTGTTTTGGATCTGTCCCCTTGACCTGATCAGAGTATATGGTTTTGCCATCAGGAGATGCAACAAGAGCCGTAAGCTGAATCGTTTCGTCCGGCAATAGTTCTGCATAACCAGCAATCGGAACTTGACAGCTTCCATCCATCTTGTTCAAAAAGACCCGTTCCGCTTCAACGGTCCGTGCTGTTTTATCGCAATTCAGCTTTGCAAGCTCAGTAAGCAATTCCTGATCATCCGCACGGCATTCAATGGCAAGCGCCCCTTGTCCGATAGCCGGCAGCGAAATTTCAGGATCCAGATATTCCGTTACAACGTCATCATTCCAACCCATACGGATCAATCCTGCAGCAGCCAAAATAATGGCATCATATTCTTCATTCTTCAATTTGGACAATCGTGTATCGATATTTCCCCGAATCCATTTAATTTCCAAATCAGGCCGATGTGCCAAGATCTGAGCTCCTCTTCTCAGACTGCTCGTACCGATGATGGCCCCTGCAGGAAGCTCATTGAGTTTGAGTCCGCTCTTGGAAATAAAAGCATCCCGGTGATCTTCACGCGGAGGAACACATCCGATCACCAGCCCCTCCGGAAGCTCAGCAGGCATATCTTTCATACTGTGGACAGCCATATCTATTTCCCCGTCATACATCGCCTGCTCAATCTCTTTTATAAACAAACCCTTTCCGCCAATTTTGGATAAGGTCACATCCAAAATACGGTCACCTTTTGTCACAATTTCTTTTATTTCAAATTCAAAAGGGGCGCCCAGCTCCTCCAGCTGTTTCCGCACCCATTTGGTTTGTGTCATGGCAAGATTACTTCTTCTTGAACCTATTACAATTTTTCTCAACTACAACGCCTCCTGTGCATACGGCCGCATCCTTCATATCAACTTAAGAGTACCAAAAATGAAACGAGGATAAACTGCTGATCAGAAAAAAGTTAATTAGGACAAATAAAAAAGCAACCGTGTTCCATAATGCCAAATTGCGTCCAAATAAGAAACGTTTCGCATGACCATACAGCAAAAATCCATAGATCACCAACAGCAAAAAGGATCCGATAATTTTTGGATCATACCAGTGAAAGATCGGAAGCTTGATGATGGCCCATCTTAATCCGAGAATCAAGCTCAATAAGAGCATTGGAACACCGATTGCATTCAAAATAAACGATGCTTTTTCCAGCTTCGCCAAGTCCGGCAAACGCCATAACTTCTTTTGCCATCTTTTTTCCTTCAATAACTTGAACTGAAGCAAATAAAGAGAAGAAAACACAAAAGATACAGAAAAAGCACCATAGGAAAGGATAGCCATTGTAATATGAATCAGCATCAATTCCGAGATCAGCTGCTCCGCCGATACAGAGGAAAGCTGAACAGGAGCAAACGCATGAATGGCCATAAAAATAAAACCAATTAAATTAGTAAAAAACAATGTAAAATCAACTTTGAAAATATGATGTAAAATCAAAGAAATCGATATGAGCACCCATGTATAAAAATATAAACCTTCAAACAACGTTAAAACCGGAAATCTCCCGGTATACAGCATGTACATAAACAAAAAGATTGTTTGAAGTACCCAAACAATTAAAAGCAACCGGAAAGCAAGGCTGTGAGCCTTCCGGTTGTGGTCAACAAAGTCAATAAAATAAAGCAAGATGGACAGAGCATAAATGACAATGACCAGCTCGGGCAATCTCATCCATAAAGGATCAACCATGGCGTGAACCCTCTTACGACTGGAAGGATTGAAGCGGGGCCGCTAACTTGATTTTTTGTTTGGCAGACTCTTTCGCTTGAACCGGTTCTGCCTGCTCTACCGCCTCTTCCAAGTTAAAAATTTGCTTAAAGAGTGCAATTTTTTCTGTGGCATCAGCCTCTCCGGAAAATTCTTTCACTTGGAGAATCGGATCTTTTAATAACTGATTGATGATGCTTTTCGTATGTTTGCTGATTACTTTTCTTTCCCGTTCAGTTAAATCAGGGATTTTCCGCTCGATGCTTTTCATGGTTTGCGCCTGAATGGACAAGGCCTTTTCTCTCAATGCCGTAATTACAGGCACAACCCCAAGCATATTAAGCCACTCATTAAACTCTACAATCTCGGCCGCGATCATGTCCATAATTTTTTCAGCGGCTTTTTTTCTTTCCTCCAAGTTGGCCTGAACAATGCCTTCCAAATCATCAATATCATATAAGAAAAAGCTGTCTATTTCTGAAATGGCGGGGTCCAGGTCTCTTGGAACAGCAATATCGACCAAGAAAAGAGAGCGGCCTCTGCGCATTTTAGCCACATGTTTCATCATATCTTTTGACAGAATATAATCTTGCGAACCCGTGGAACTAATCACAATATCCGCGTCCATCACTGCACATTGCAATTCATTCAGCGAACGGGCTTGACCATCAAATTGGCTGGCCAAATTTTGTGCTTTTTCCAATGTACGGTTAACGACCGTGACTTTACTGGCTCCATTGGAATAAAGGTTTTTTATCGCCAGCTCGCTCATTTTTCCTGCGCCGATGATGAGCACATGTTTATCTTTTAATTGACCAAATACTTTCTTTGCAAGCTCTACAGCTGCATAACTGACAGAAACAGCATTTGCACCAATATCAGTTTCGGAATGAGCGCGCTTGGCCAATGTGACAGCCTGTTTCATTACATGGTTAAAAACAGTTCCCGTAGTTCCCATCTCCTGCCCAAGTAAGAAACTCTCCCGCACCTGCCCTAAAATTTGGGTTTCGCCGAGGATCATAGAATCTAACCCGCAAGTGACTTTAAATAAGTGTTCAACCGCACGATTTTGCTCATGAACAAACAGATGGCCGGCAAAGTCGCTTTGACCGATTTGAAACCAATCGGAAAGAAACTCCTTTATATAATAGCGGCCTGTATGAAGCTGGTCTACAACCGCGTATACTTCCGTTCGATTGCACGTAGATACAATCACATTTTCCAATATACTTTTTTTGTTTTTTAACGCCGTCATTGCAGATGCCAGATCGTTCTCGGCAAAAGCAAGCCTTTCCCTGACCTCCACTGGTGCTGTTTGATAATTTAATCCGACAACAATGATGTGCATTTGAACATGAGCACCTCCTATCCTATAGTATATCATTTTACATTAGAAGAATTCTAAAAAGATGTGAACAGATAGCGAAACCTATGGTATATTTAAGTGCGAGGCGACGGTTTAGCCTCGACAAGCAGCTGGCAGACGGTTCAACAAATATTGAATACATATACGCTGAGTAATTTCATCCTTTTGTAACATAGCAAATATACTACTGAAATACAAGCAATCGCATTGGATGTGAAGGATTTGGTAAAAAAAGGAATGTTTTCCGGGATTATTTTATTAGGGTTTGGTCTTTACTTTCTTTTACAGCAATACCCTGTAAGCTTTATACAAAACTTTATTTCCTGGCCCACTTTAATTATGATCATTGGAATCGGATTTCTTGTTCAGGGTTATGCAGCAAAAGATCATGAAGCGATTTTACCCGGTGCCATCATAACGGGCGTGGGCATCCACTTTCATGTTATGGACCGCTTTAATATTTGGCAGGATCATGCGGGAGTCTTTCTTTTGTTGGTCGCAATTGGGCTTTTGCTGACGTATGTCAAAACAGGTATCGGGCTGGTAATGGGCCTCTTATTTTTGGCTGCAGCCACTCTGCTGTTGTTTTTTGACCGGCTGGAAGGCTGGGCGCTCCAGCAAGGCCATGATATAACTTTATTCAGCAATTTTTGGCCCCTTGTCTTTATAGCAGCCGGCCTCTACTTTATCCTTACGCAAAGAAAAAAAAAATAACGGAGTCCATGATATTGCAAATAGGGCCAGAGGGACAGACTAGGGCTTTTCGGGTTAATCACATTAAAAAATGCACAGTTCCATCGGCAGTTATTACAATTGAGGAAGGACTATCGATACTTAAGTAGATTTTTCCCGTTTTATAAGCGTGGCAGTCAACATGATTTGACGCAAATTAAAAAAGTGAAGGAAACATATCCTTCACTTTTTTATAAGTATTTCCCCAAGATCTTCCACGATAGATCCTTTCCTTCACCGGTTTCAGACGAAAATGTTACAATCTCATCCGCAGGATCCAGATCCAACGTCTCTTTTGTGATCTTTACATGTTTTGCCCATTTTCCTTTTGGGATTTTATCGGCTTTTGTAGCAATAACAATACAAGGGATCTCGTAATACTTAAGAAAGTCGTACATCATGACATCGTCTTCTGTTGGAGGATGGCGAAGGTCCACGATCAGGAGTACGGCCCGAAGCTCTTTTCTTGTGGTCAAGTAGGTTTCGATCATCCGTCCCCAGGCTTCACGCTCTTTCTTGGACACTTTAGCAAAACCATACCCCGGTACATCGACAAAAAAAAGAGACTCTTCAATTTTATAAAAATTCAGGGTTTGCGTTTTTCCCGGCTTGGAAGAAGTTCTGGCCAGGCTCTTACGGTTGATCATTTTATTAATAAAAGATGATTTTCCAACGTTGGATCTGCCGGCAAGTGCAAATTCCGGCAGACCATCGTCGGGATATTGTTCAGGCTTTACAGCACTGATGACCATTTCAGCGTTATTAACTTTCATTAGCCTCTCCTACCAAAGCATGTTTCAGAACTTCATCCATATGTGTGACTGGAATAAAGCTTAGATCCTGCTTTACACTGTCTGGAATTTCTTCTAAATCCTTTTCGTTGTCCTCAGGGAAAATAATCGTTGTGAGACCGGCTCGATGGGCGCTCATGGATTTTTCTTTTAATCCGCCAATTGGCAGCACCCTGCCACGAAGAGTAATTTCTCCTGTCATCCCCACTTCTTTTCTGATCGGACGGCCGGTCAGTGCCGAGACCAGTGCAGTTGCTATCGTAATGCCGGCGGACGGTCCATCTTTGGGAACCGCGCCTTCCGGTACATGAATATGGACATCGCATGTTTCATAAAAGTTTTTTTCTAAATCAAGGTCTTCTGCTTTTCCTCGTACATAGCTGAAGGCAGCCTGGGCGGATTCCTTCATGACGTCTCCAAGCTTACCGGTCAATATCAGCTTGCCTTTACCCGGTGTTAAGGAAACTTCGATTTGTAACGTGTCCCCTCCAACCGTAGTATACGCCAGTCCTGTAGCAACGCCCACCTGATCTTCAAGCTCAGCCTGACCATATCGGTATTTTTTCTTTCCGAGCAGTTCTTCCAAGTTCTTGGCGGTCACCACAACCCTTTTTCGATCTCCCGATACAATGATTTTTGCAGCCTTTCTGCAAATAGCGGCCAGCTGGCGCTCCAGCTCTCTGACTCCTGCTTCTCGTGTATAATAGCGGACAATGGAGATGATCGCATCCTCTTTTAATTGCAACTGTCCTTTTGTCAGCCCATGTTCTTCTATTTGCTTTGGAAGCAAGTGGTCTTTCGCAATATGAAGCTTTTCCAACTCTGTATAACCGGCAATTGTAATAATCTCCATCCTGTCTCGCAAGGGAGCCGGAATCGTTGCCAAATCATTCGCTGTAGCGATAAACATAACTTTAGAAAGATCATAAGTTTCCTCGATATAATGATCACTAAACGTCTTGTTTTGCTCGGGATCCAGTACTTCCAGCATGGCGGAAGAAGGATCGCCACGAAAATCATTGGACATTTTATCTATTTCGTCAAGTAAAAAAACCGGATTAATCGTGCCCGCTTTTCTCATCCCTTGTATAATCCGCCCCGGCATGGCACCTACATACGTCCGTCTGTGTCCCCTAATCTCAGACTCATCCCTGACTCCTCCGAGAGAGATCCGGACAAAATTCCTGCCCATCGATTCCGCAATGGAACGGGCAAGGCTTGTTTTACCAACACCAGGAGGTCCTGCCAGACAAAGAATCGGACTTCTTAACGATTGAGTCAATTGTTTGACAGCCAAGAACTCCAGTACCCGCTCTTTTACATGCTTAAGTCCATAGTGATCACGTTCCAAAATTTTTTCCGCTTTCTTTATATCCAAATCATCTTTGGTCACTTTGGTCCAAGGCAGTGAAATCAGCCAGTCCAGATAATTGCGGATCACAGCACTCTCAGCTGAAGTAGCAGGGACCTTTTCATATCTGTCAAGCTCTCTGAGAGCAGTCATTTTTGCATGCTCTGTCATACCGGCATTCTCAATTTTTTCAGTCAGCTCTGCAACCTCACCGACTTTGCCTTCCTTTTCACCAAGCTCTTTTTGAATGGCTTTCATTTGTTCACGCAAATAATATTCTTTTTGGGTTCTTTCCATGGACTGCTTAACTCGCTGTCCAATCTTTTTTTCAAGATTGAGAACTTCTTTTTCATTATGAATAATTTCAATGACTTTGTTGAGCCGTTCTTTCACATCAAATGTTTCCAGAATCTCCTGTTTGTCCTGCAATTTCAACGGCAAATGTGAAGCAATGATATCTGCCATCCTTCCAGGTTCTTCCATATCAGCAACGGTTGCAAATGTTTCTGTTGAAATTTTCTTGGACAGCTTGATATATTGCTCAAAAAATTCGAGCATCTTTCTCATTAAAGCCTGAATTTCCAAATCTTTTTCCGTTTCATCTTCAAAGAGAGCAAGAGTCGCGGAAGCATATTGATCTTTTACGATATACTCCTTCATTACGGCTCTTGACAACCCTTCAACAAGAACCCGGATTGTGCCATTTGGCAGCTTTAGCATTTGCTTTACTTTTGTTAATGTTCCTACTTTATATACGTCGTCCTCACCGGGCTCATCCTCTGCAGTATCTTTTTGAGTCGTCAAAAAAATAATATGGTCGGTGAGCATCGCCTGCTCTAATGCATTGACGGATTGCTCCCTTCCCACATCAAGATGCAAAACCATTGTCGGGAAAACAAGCATGCCGCGTAATGGAAGCAGGGGGACGAACGCATCTTTTTGTTTCGTCACAGTCGTACACCTCCCAGAAATACCCACTGTACATATAAACCTCTCGATGAGATAACCCAATTTTAGCTTAAAAGGTTAGGTCATGTCGAGGAACAGGCTTCTGATACTCTATACACTCTTTTTACTCTTTCCCTCAAACAATTCTGTAAAAACGAAATCATGGTCCGTGTTGCTGATCAGAGATTTTTTCAAAACTTCTTCAATTCTATTTACAGGGATAATTTGAATGCCTTCTATATTTTTGAGGGTGGACTGCATGTTTTCTAAGGGAATGAATACTTCTTCCACTCCTGCCAATTTAGCCGCTTTCACTTTGGCTGCTACACCTCCAATCGGCTTGATATCCCCCTGAATTCCAATTTCGCCTGTCATGGCAGTTGTATGTTTTACCGGTATTTTATAAATAGCAGAATAAATTCCCACAGCCATTGCAATCCCTGCAGAAGGACCATCAATAGGTATACCGCCCGGGAAATTTACGTGAATGTCGTATTGATGCGCCGGAACTCCCATCGATCGGAGCACAGTAATGACATTTTCCAGTGAGCCCCTGGCCAGGCTTTTTCTTCTGATGGATTTTCCTTGGCCATTAATACTCTCCTCGTCAACAATCCCTGTAATGGTAATCGTGCCTTTTTCTTGAGCCGGTATGACCGTTATTTCAATTTCCAAGAGAGCCCCGCTGTTGGGCCCTGTAACGGCCAGGCCATTGACGATACCAATGGAAGGATGGGAACCGATCTTTTTTTCATATTTCGGTGCCAGCTGGCTTGCTTCAATGATCCATTCAATATCAGAGTCCAAAATATCTGATCTTTTTTCAGTGATGGCCAAGCCTGCTGCAATCTGAACCATATTGACTGCTTCTCTACCGCTTGCAGCGTAGGAGGCCAATATGGACAAGCCGGATTCATTTATGGATAAATTCACCTTGTCGGCCGCGTTACGTGCCACCTGTTTGATTTCGTTTCGATCAAGTTCCCGAAAGAAAACTTCCATGCAGCGGGACCTTATAGCAGGCGGGATTTCACTTGGAGTCCTTGTTGTGGCGCCAACGAGCCGGAAGTCTGCAGGCAGGCCTTTTTGAAAAATATCATGGATATGCATCGGGATTTGGTTGTTCTCTTCACTGTAATAGGCACTTTCCAAAAAGACCTTGCGATCCTCCAATACTTTGAGCAGTTTGTTCATTTGAATCGGATGCAGTTCACCAATTTCATCTATAAATAAAACGCCGCCGTGCGCATTCGAAACAGCTCCTTGCTTGGGCTGGGGAATGCCAGCCTGCCCCATCGCACCGGCACCTTGATAAATAGGGTCATGGACTGAACCGATCAAAGGGTCCGCTATCCCGCGTTCATCGAATCGGGCTGTTGTAGCGTCCAACTCCACGAACACGGCAGACGGGCGAAAAGGAGAGTTTTTATGCTTCTTGGCTTCTTCCAGTACAAGCCGGGCTGCTGCTGTTTTCCCGACACCGGGGGGACCGTAAATAATAACATGTTGGGGATTCGGACCGCATAAGGCTGCCTTCAAAGCTTTTATGCCGTCCTCCTGTCCGACAATATCTTCAAAGCTTGACGGACGCACTCTCTCGGACAGGGGTTCAGTCAAGTGGATGCTGCGCATCTTCCTCAATTGCTCCATTTCTTTTTTTGATTCTTTATCAATGGTTACCCTGTTACTCCTCTGATTCTTCAACAAGTTGAAAAAATATAGGCCAATCACGGTTCCAAAAAACAATTGAATGAATAAAACGACGACAGTCCAATTCATCATATTACCTCCTGATCACACATTCAAGCATATGGGTAGTATCTCCGTAGGTGACCAGGAATAAACGAAAAAGAAAACCAATCCTGTGCAAGATTGGCAAATTGAAATGAAGCCGCCGGGCATTGTGGCCGTATGGGAAACTCACAAATATTCATCCAGGATATCATGCTCCATTTATGTAGTTCTTGTGTCCTGAAGCTATGCTTTCCCGTACGCAGGCATCACTAAGACATTTTCTTCGTTGTTAAGACAATACACATACTCGCTGACGAGAACATACGGCCAAAATGACGAAAAGATCCAGAAGGGACGGGCCTCCTGGATCTTCTTATTACGCTGTACCCTTTAAAACCGTGCCGTCTTCAAGAATAAGCTTTGGCGGCATTTCATCAACGACAGATTCTTTTGTAATGATACATTTCTTAATGTCTTCCCGGGACGGCAGATCATACATGATATCAAGCATAATACTCTCGATAATGGACCGCAGACCGCGCGCACCCGTCTTCCGTTCGATAGCCTTTTTGGCAATCTCACGCAGACCTTCTTCTTCGAACTCAAGCTCAACATTATCCAACTCAAGCATTTTCTGATATTGCTTGACAAGGGCATTTTTCGGTTTGGTTAAAATCTCGACCAACGCTTCTTCATCGAGCTGCTCAAGGCTTGAAATGACCGGCAAGCGTCCGATAAACTCCGGGATCAGGCCAAACTGCAGAAGATCTTCCGGAAGTACCTTTGATAATAGATTTTTTTCTTCCTCTTCTCCCTTGTTCTCTGAGCCAAATCCAATGACTTTCTGCCCCAAGCGGCGTTTAATAATTTGCTCGATCCCGTCAAAGGCACCGCCGCAAATAAAGAGAATGTTCGTTGTATCAACTTGAATGAATTCCTGATGCGGGTGCTTTCTTCCTCCTTGTGGAGGAACACTGGCAGTTGTTCCTTCCAGGATTTTCAGAAGCGCCTGCTGAACCCCTTCCCCTGAAACATCCCGGGTAATCGATGGATTTTCAGATTTACGGGCCACTTTATCAATCTCATCAATATAGATGATGCCCCGCTCTGCTTTTTCCACGTCATAATCAGCAGCCTGGATCAGTTTTAACAGGATGTTCTCAACGTCCTCACCCACATACCCCGCTTCGGTCAATGAGGTAGCATCCGCAATCGCAAATGGTACATTCAATATCCGTGCAAGCGTTTGGGCAAGAAGCGTTTTACCGCTTCCCGTCGGCCCGATGAGACAAATATTACTTTTGGACAGTTCCACATCATCAATCTTACTATTGGAATTAATCCGCTTATAATGATTATAAACCGCCACAGCAAGGGCTCTTTTTGCCTGTTCCTGGCCGATGACATAGTCATTGAGTATTTCTCGGATCTCCCGAGGTTTTGGAATATCCTTGAATTCAAACTCCTCTTCAGTACCCAGCTCTTCTTCCACAATTTCTGTGCAGAGTTCAATACACTCGTCACATATATATACACCTGGCCCAGCGACCAGTTTACGAACTTGTTCTTGAGTCTTACCGCAAAAAGAACATTTTAACTGTCCTTTTTCTTCATTAAATTTAAACAATGAACTCTCACCCCTTTTATTAACTAGACCTTAGCCTTATCGTAAGTTACAGGTGTTTATGTATTTGCATTGTAGCATATTTCTTAAGAAAAAATACAATTTTTGGCTCAGTACAGGTAATTGAACGATTGCATAAGTGTTAGTGATGAGGGTTATGTATGAAAACCTGTACATCTACTTATGGTAAAACAAGGCACGATTTCACCCGCGCCTTGTTTTATAACTATGTTGAGTATTCCAACTTATGTTAATTTTTATTTATGCTCCGGCTCTGTTTTCAACCAAAAAGTCGACGGCTTTTTGAATCTTAAGATCTGCCTGTATTTGATCAGTATTGCCACCAAATGCTTTTTTAATATCTTCCACATTCATATTGTACATATCAGCCATTTTTTGAAGCTCATTATTCACATCTTCTTCAGAAGGCTCAAGATTTTCAGCATTTGCGATGGCTTCGAGCGTTAAATTCATACGAACGCGTTTTTCTGCATCTTCCTTCATCTGAGTCTTAAGAGCTTCTTCATCCTGGCCGGAGAACTGATAGTAAAGATCCAAGTTCATTCCTTGCATTTGCAAGCGCTGTTCGAACTCTCTCATCATGTTGTTCAATTCGTTTTCCACCATAACTTCCGGCAGATCAATTTCTGCATTTTCTGCAGCCTTTTCAACTAAGGAATCACGGAGCTTATGCTCTGCCTCATGCTCTTTATCCTTTGTCATGCGCTCTTTAATAGAAGCTTTTAACTCATCAAGAGTTTCAGCTTCCTCATCGACATCTTTTGCAAACTCATCGTCAAGCTCAGGAAGTTCTTTTGTTTTAATTTCATGGACTTTCACTTTAAATACAGCTGGTTTTCCAGCCAGTTCTTCGGCATGGTATTCCTCAGGGAAAGTAACGGAGACCTCTTTTTCAGCTCCTGCTTCCACACCCACAAGCTGTTCCTCAAACCCGGGAATAAAGCTTCCGGAACCCAATTCCAGCGAATAGTTTTCACCTTTTCCGCCTTCAAACGCCTCTTCGTCAACGAAACCTTCAAAGTCAATAACCACTGTATCTCCTTCTTCAGCTTCTCCCTCTTCTTTGACGACGAGCTCAGCCTGGCGTTCCTGGAGTGACTTCAATTCCTTTTCAACCTCTTCGTCAGTGACTTCTGTGTCCATTTCTTCGCCTTCAAGTCCTTTATATTCACCCAGTTTCACTTCGGGTTTGACCGTCACTGTCGCTTTGAAGATCAGCTCTTTTCCCTTTTCCATTTGCTCAATATCAATTTCTGGCTGATCTACTGGTTCAATACCTGTTTCTTCTACGGCAGACGTATAGGCTTCAGGAAGAATAGCATCCAATGCATCCTGGTAAAGTGATTCTACACCAAAACGCTTTTCGAAAAGTGAACGAGGGACTCTTCCTTTACGGAAACCCGGGATGTTTACTTGTTTTACCACTTTTTTAAAGGCTGTATCAAGACCTTTATTAACAGTCTCACTGTCTACTTCTACAGTAAGGACTCCTTTATTTCCTTCTAATTTTTCCCACTTTGCTGACATATTCATTACCTCCAACTACATTTCTCGGCTTTCTCTTATGTATAGCTTATTTAATAATGTGACAAAGGATGGCATAACCATTACATTATAACATAGCATTCCGACTATTAAAAGTGTATAGAAGCTAAACAGTTGAAGGTGAATGTTGCTCTAAATTGAAAATAAAGGAAATCGCATAATCTAAATCTTGCAGATTCACTTCAAAAGTTTGGGCAGTTTTCTCAATACTCCATTTCTCTCCGTACATTTCATGGCCAAATCCCCTGTATCCTGCTGCCCAAAGCATCGGGTCTGCAGGCGTAAATTCATACGGATACATAAGAAACTGGTGGCGGAGTATCATTTCCTTCAGCTGTTCAAGCAGTACGGGATTTTCATGTTCAAGCATCTGATTGAGTTTCACTATCACCTCCTGATAAAAAGGCATTTCATGAACATCAGGAAGTTTAGCCGGAATAAACTCACCCTCAAAATCAAACTTCCTTATTTGCACTGATGTTTCAATTTGATGTTCCATTAATACATTCAGTGCAGCTGTCTGCAGAAATGGATGTACCTTGTCATCTCTCAGTAAGCGAATTAAAGCGTCTTTATAAGGCTGGATGTTTTTACTTGCCAGTGAACTGATTTGCAGCAATTGTTCCCTGAAGTCTCCTTCACTGAACAAAAGATCTGGCTTTGTTTCAGAAGTTGTCCTGGGAGTGCCTTTCCGTTCCATTGCTCTTTTGCTGAACTCCAGTAACGTACGGTAATGTTCTTCCTTTTCAGGGGGAACGTGCTGTTCTTCAAACAAAGCTTCCAGCGTATGCACTACTTCGGTATGGAGATTTAACTGCATAAGAACCATCACATATAGATCAATAATCTCATGGTAATTCCCTGCTCCCTTATGAAGCATCTCTTCCGTTGCTTTTTTTGCCTTTTCATAGTTGCCACTTTCATAATAAGCAACTGCAAGCGCCATTTCCACTTCCTCATATTCGGGATCAATTTCCTTCGCTTGCTCAAACAGCTGAACGGCTTCGTCAAATTTGCGTTCGTGCAAATACTCCAATCCGAACCGAAACAGGCGATTTTTCAATCCCGGAAATAAAATAATATTATCTTTACCCACATTTAACACATCCCGCTGAAAATCTGGCCGGTATATTTTAATGGTAAATAGTTTAGCATGCTGACACCTGAAAGACAAACACTTCATCAAATCGAACAGTTATATGAAGGAATATTTCAAATTTTTATAGAATATATATAAATGATGAATGGGACAATCTAGCACAATCTTTTCGCTTGATTCGTATATACCCCCTTGCCCGTTAATTAATCATCCAGGTTTGAACATGTTTGTAATAAACAAGAGAAAGGTGTGATACGAACTGGATGGTGCACTGAAAGGCGTCAGGATTTTGGACCTGTCCAGGATATTGGCAGGCCCCTTTTGCACAATGATATTAGGTGATCTGGGGGCAGATGTGATCAAGGTCGAAAGCCCCGGCGGAGGGGATGACACAAGAAAGTGGGGGCCGCCATTTCAAAAAGGAGTCAGTGCCTATTACTTATGTGCTAACCGCAATAAAAAAAGCATTACGGTTAATTTAAAATCTCCAGAAGGAAAAAACATTATTAAAAAGCTTGTCAAAAACAGTGATGTAGTGATCCATAACTTTAAAACCGGGACAATGGAAAACCTTGGATTATCCTATGAATCTTTGACAGCCATTCATCCAGGCATTATCTACTGTTCTATTACCGGATTTGGAGAAACCGGCCCCTTTAAAGACCTCCCGGGGTACGATTTTATTATCCAGGCCATGAGCGGATTAATGAGTATTACAGGGGATCCGGCTTCCGGCCCGCAAAAAACAGGAGTGGCGATCACAGATGTCCTGACCGGACTTTATGCCTGCATAGGAATCCAAGCTGCTTTACTGGAGCGTAAGCAGTCCGGCATCGGTCAAAAGATCGACATAGCCCTGTATGACAGTGCGGTCAGCGCCCTGATCAATGTAGCCAGTAATTATCTAATGTCCGGGAAAATTCCTCAACCCTCAGGGAACAGTCATCCGAATATTGTTCCTTACCAAACTTTTGACACCAAAGACACCGAGATCGTTATCGCCGTTGGAAACGACAGGCAGTTTGCTGTATTATGCAAGCTATTAGAAATGGACGAACTGGCCAAAGACCCGAAGTTTTCAACCAATCCAAAGAGGGTGGAAAATAGAAATGCGCTCATACCCATTTTGCAAAAACGTCTGATGGAAGCCGGTTCCGAGGAGTGGATCGATCTTTTTCGAAAAAATAATATACCGTGCGGCCCCATTCAAACAATCAATCAACTGGAACATGATCCGCAGCTGCAATCGAGAAAGATCATTCAAACCGTTGACCACCCCACTGCCGGTAAAGTCAAAATCATCGGGAGCCCATTAAAGCTTTCGAGAACCCCGCCCAAAGTCAGATATTACCCGCCTGATGCCGGTGAACATACAAACGATATTTTAATGGAGCTTGGATATGACGAAAATATGATCGGATTTTTAAAGAAAAACCACATTACTTAACAAGGGGTGTTGTCGGTGAATTTCGATTTTAGCGATGAACAGGTGATGTTAAGAAAAACAGTACGAACCTTTGTCGATAAAGAGATTATGCCCTATATCTCCGAATGGGATGAGAGGGGTGAGTTTCATCCCGAGATTATCAGCCACTTGGCAAAGCTGGGACTGATGGGCGTATGCATTCCTGAAAAGTACGGTGGGAGCGGAATGGATTACAACTCTCTTGCCATCGTCTGCGAGGAGCTGGAAAGAGGAGATACGGCATTCCGGACAGCTGTATCCGTACATACAGGACTAAACAGCATGACCTTGCTTCAATGGGGGACTGAAGAACAAAAACAAAAATATCTCGTACCGCAGGCAAAAGGAGAAAAAATCGGCGCTTTTGGCTTAACGGAGCCCAATGCAGGTTCTGATGTAGCGGCGCTTCAATCTACAGCAGTCAAAGATGGAGATTACTATATTTTAAACGGCCAAAAAACGTGGATCTCCCTCTGTGACGTTGCAGATCATTTTCTTGTATTTGCCTATACAGATAAAAGCAAAAAACATCATGGAATTTCTGCGTTCATTGTCGAACGGACAATGAAGGGCTTTTCATCCAAGGCCATCAAAGGAAAACTGGGAATCCGTGCCGGGAATACCGGGGAGATCTTCTTTGAAAATATAAAAGTACCAAAAGAAAATTTACTTGGTGAAGAAGGTGAAGGCTTTAAAATTGCCATGTCCGCATTGGACAGCGGCCGTTTCACTGTCGCAGCAGGCGCCTGCGGACAAATTATGGCTTGCCTGGAAGCCAGTGTTCAATACTGTCACGAACGGGAGACGTTCGGCAAGAAAATTGGTGAACACCAGCTGGTCAAACAGATGATTGCTAATATGGAAGCAGGTCTGCAAATGAGCAGGCTCCTCGTATACCGCGCAGGTGAACTAAAAAACAAAGGTGTAAGAAATACAAGAGAAACATCTCTGGCCAAATGGCAAGCATGTGACTTTGCAAATAAAGCCGCTGATGATGCCGTTCAAATTCATGGGGCATACGGGTATTCAAACGAATATCCTGTGGAACGGTATTTAAGAAATTCCAAAGCTCCGGTTATATATGAAGGAACTCGGGAGATCCACACAATCATGCAGGCTGACTATGTGCTCGGATATCGTAAAGATAAACCGCTTAACAAGATGCTCCCATCCTGGACGCCTAAATGATTTCTTTGAGGGAATAGCGCATGCTGTTCCCTGTTTTATTTTCATTTGTCCTTTTTCCTTATAAGTGTTGATATTATTGTAATGGCTGTTAAAATAATCATTGTTGTTCAGTTACATAAAGATGGAGGAAACAAATGTCAGCCATTATTGTCGAACGATTTCGCATGATTTTCAAGGCAATATTTTCCGGCAAGAGGTTTCAAATAACAATTCCTGTTCTGGTGGTCAGCCTTTTTACATTAAGCGGGTGTACAGACATCGCCCCTTCAGTAGATCAGGATGAAGGTTCAGAAACCGAAAAACTGCCGGCAGAAAATCAGTCTGCCACTGGCGAAAAGTCCGTTGAAAAGAATACAAAAGATACAACAGGGACAACAGATTTGGTCCCTGTCACATTAGTCAAAGTGATCGACGGAGACACAATTAAAGTTTTATATCAGGGGCAAGAAGAAAATGTACGCTATCTGCTGATTGACACGCCTGAAACAAATCATCCCCGATTAGGAAAACAGCCATTTGGAGAAGAGGCTAAAGAACGAAACAAGCAGCTTTTATCAAGCGGTGAAGTAGCTTTGGAATTTGATATCGGAGAGCGTGTAGATAAATACGGACGCTTGCTGGCATATGTATACGTGGATGGCAAGAGTGTACAGGAGACCTTATTGGAAGAGGGATTAGCACGGGTCGCATATGTTTATCCGCCAAATACCAGACACTTGACCCCATTCGAAGAGGCACAAAACAAGGCAAAGGCCAAAGAAGCGGGAATATGGTCAATTGAAAACTATGCCACGGATTCCGGATTTAAAGATTCTTCAAATCATTCGCCAGACACTTCTGGTGTGGATTCCTCAAGCCATAACAAAGCCGGAAACAGCAGTAAGACAGTTTTTCAAAATTGCACAGAGCTGAGGAAGGTCTACCCTGATGGAGTACCAAAAGGCCATTCGGCCTATCAGGATAAAATGGATCGAGATAAGGATGGGTATGCATGCGAGAGATGAGGAATAGCTTACTTTGCCTATTCTTCTTTCCGCTATTCCAGCAACCTTAAAGACCAAAAAAGCCACCCGGCACGTGGTGACTTTCACATTTTCGAATATATATAAACTTGCTCTATTTTAAATCAATTGCCGCGGTCAGGTTCTATTACCTAAACGACGTATGCCCTGCCTCTCATACATCCTTTCGGCTCCGAAGCCGATCCAGTGTGATTAAGTTTTTCATTACATGTAGAACGCCATACTCCTAATTTTTTGGGTTATTCAAGTTCTTTCGAAATGTGCAAGAATAAATTATACCACATAAATTTAATAAAAGAAAGTCTGAAGAAATCATATGACTTTTTGGAGACTCAATGACTCTATAAAACAAGGTGAACGTAGCTGAATCGTTCACCTTATTTCCTATTTATTCAATTATACCAAGTAGCTTATGAATAAACCGACAGACATCAGAAAGCCAAAAATAGTATTCGTTTGACCTGTTGCCTTCATGGCTTTTCCCATGTTCATCGGGTTTTCACTGTGTATAAACCCTCTGATGGCCTGAATGGGTTTTGGGATACTAAGGAATATTAAAAATAGCCAAGGGCTCGTTACCCCTGCAATGACTAAACCAGTCACCCATAAATAAGCCACAAGAAATAAGAATGCCAAAAAATATACTGCTTTTTTCCGGCCCATCAGGATGGCCAATGTCTTGCGGCCGCCCTTCGTATCTTCCTCAATATCGCGGATATTATTTGACAGGTTAATTGCCCCGACAAGAATGGCTACCGGTATGGATATCAGAATACTTTGTGCGGTAATTGTGTTTGTCTGAATAAAAAATGAAATCAAGATGAAAAACGAGCCCATGCACACTCCGGCAAAAAGTTCGCCAAAAGGGGTATAGGCGATGGGATACGGCCCCCCAGTATATAGATAGCCGATTGCCATTCCTGCAAGTCCAATGACAGCCAGCCACCAGCTGCTATTGGTGCAAATATAGATACCCAGCATAAGTGCCAATCCATATAAAGCTAGTGCTAATTGCAAAACCGTTCTCGGTTTCATTCCGTGACGGACAATGGCTCCCCCAATACCTACCGAATCTTCTGTATCCAGCCCACGTTTAAAATCATAATATTCATTAAACAGGTTTGTTGCAATTTGAATAAGGAGACATGCCAATAGCATGGCCAAAAATAGCCATATTTGAATATCCACGTAAAACATCGCCAAAACCGTTCCAATAAAAACCGGTACAAATGACGCCGTTAACGTATGAGGGCGTGTTAATTGCCACAACACTTTTCCCATATTTTTCTCCTCAGGGTTCAGAGATACTTGTATTTGTTTACTGCTCATCCCTCTTATCCTTTCCAATCGGCAAAATGTAAGCTGCATTCATTATATACTGATGCAGGGCGATTTTCATCATGATTTTTGATTTTGTTCTTTCATCAATGCCGTACGACAAACCAAACAGGCATCCGAATGAATGTTTCAGGCGCCCGTAATCTATAACTTTTCACATAAATGGCTTTACAGCCAATAGCGGATCCTCTTCGCATTACTTGGGATGCCAGCCATTTTACTGTAAAAATCATCTGCTCTCCGTAAAAATCTGAGACGCTTTACTCGAAAGCCCGGACATTCATGGTTGTTTCTGAAGGTTTCGTTTTAACCATCACTTCTCCGTTACGAATGGAGTATAGAACTTGTGCCTGTGTCCGTATTGCCTCATACTCAGAATCCGCATCTATCACAATAAGATTTGCCTGATTTCCTTCCTTTACACCGTATCCATCTTCAATACCTAAAGCTTTGGCTCCATTGATGGTTATCAGGTTCAGCGCTTTTACAATGTGTTTATGATCTGTCATATGGCAGGCATGCAGCCCGGCATCAACGACTGGCATTAAATTTCCATCGCCAAGCGGATACCAAGGATCCATAATAGAATCAAGGCCAAAGCATACATTAACACCCTCACTTAATAACTCTTTCACCCTTGTCAGTCCTCGGCGAATCGGATAATTGTCAAATCTGCCCTGCAAATGTAAATTGGCTTTTGGCAGAGCGACGAAATGAATGTTCGCCTTTTTCAAGGTTTGGAACAGCTTGTAAGTGTATGCGTTACTATATGATCCCATCGCGGTTGTATGACTTGCAGTCACACGGTCACCCATCCCCAGTTTCAGTGTTTCCCCTGCAAGGACTTCCACATATCTTGATTGATCATCATCAATCTCATCGCAATGGATATCGACAAGTTTATCATATTTTCCGGCAAGTTCCAGCGCCTTCACAACTGAACGGACCCCATCTTCGCGCGTTAATTCATAATGTGGGATGCCGCCAATAACATCGGCTCCCATTTCAATTGCTTGAATGAGTAATTCTTCTCCATCCGGTCTTGTATAAAGCCCCTCTTGAGGAAAGGCCACAAGCTGAAGATCCACCCATGGTTTCATTTCCTCTTTGACTTCCAGCAATGCTTCTAACCCTTTTAATGACGGGTCACTCACATCCACATGAGTTCGAATATATTGAATACCGTGTTTCAACTGCATTTTTATCGCTTTTAATGCACGTTTTTTCAAATCATCTTTTGTTTCGTGAATCATTTGTTTCCGTTCTGACCAAATTTCAATGCCCTCGAAGACAGAACCTGTTTTGCTCCATCGAGGTGTTCCCGCTGTCAGGACATAATCCAGATGGATATGCGGTTCCACATAAGGAGGCAGTATGATTTTCCCTTCCAGATCAATGACTTTTTTTCCATCTGTTTCTATTTCCTTTTCAGCCGGGGTAATAGATCGTATGTACCCGTCTTCCATATGAATATTCCATTTGCCTTCTTGGCCATAAAGCTTTGCATTGTTTAAAATCATTCAAAACCAACTCCCTTGCGGATTCTTTGGCTGCTGACCAATGACTTACATCCATTTTAACATATACCAACATCCAGTCTGATTCTAAAGAAACGCACTGCCGGAAACAGTACACGCAACTGACACTTCCATATTAAGCTCAAATATTCCATTCTTGGTTTGTTAATGTCAGCAAATGATACTTCCTGAAAATTCCTACTTAATGAGGAGAGGTTTGATTTGGAGGAAACTAAGGAATATTACTATTAAATGACTTATCCCATAAAGTTTTCGAATAAAATAAAAAGAAGAAAGAATCATCTTACACTTTCAGCCAAATAATTGGTTTTCTTCGTGCTTAATGGGAAATTCTATTCTTTAAGATAATTTATTTATTGCAAAAGGAGTTAAGGGATGGAGACACTTTGGCTTGAATACGCGTGGACATTATTAATACTCATTGGATTGGAAGGGTTGTTATCTGCTGATAATGCCCTAGTACTAGCAGTAATAGCAAAACATTTACCAGAAGATCAGAAAAGAAAGGCAATCAATTATGGAATTATGATGGCCTTTGCTTTCCGTTTCATTGCTCTTTTTGCCATTTCATTTATCGCAAACATCTGGCAGATTCAGGCAATCGGAGCGGCATATCTTTTATACCTGGGTTTAAAACATATTATTCAAGCCAGGTTAGGAAAAGCAAATAAGAAAATTCATAAGGACGATGAGAAAGCCGCGGCCGGTAAAGGATTCTGGCCTACAGTAGGAAAGATTGCACTGGCAGACCTTGCTTTTGCAATTGATTCCATTCTGGCTGCAGTTGCTCTGGCCCTTGGTCTTCCGGATTCACCACTTGGTAATATCGGCGGAATGGATGGTGGACAATTTATTGTCGTTGTCATTGGAGGAATCGCAGGATTGATACTGATTAAGTTTGCAGCGACTTGGTTTGTGAAACTTCTTGCAAAACGGCCGGCATTGGAAACCACGGCTTATGCCATTGTTGCTTGGGTTGGTGTTAAACTTGCTGTGATTACCCTTGCCCATGAAGATATTGGTGTCATAGATCATGATTTTCCACATAGTACCGTTTGGACTCTCATCTTTTATGGGGTATTGGTAGGCATCGCCCTCATCGGCTGGTTTGCACCGAGAAAATCAGTTACCGGCGGATAGATCCAATAATTTGAAAATGAATCAATTTTGTGGAGCTATATGAACCCCGCATATAACCTCCCCCGTTCTTCTCAGGACGGGGGAGGTTCCAATTCCATGGTCCTCTGTACCAGAATAACTCTTTTTACGGTCTACCTCATTTGCCGTTTTCGTCTGATGACGAATGCATGATCTGCCTTTTCAAAACGATCTTAGGATCATATCCAGTGGCATCAATTGATGAGATCAACAATCATGCAACCTCTTCACCCAGTTTCTCTTGAATACAGCGAATAAGATTTTTTCCAAATTCACGCAGTTGGTAACCGCCAGCCACAGTAAGGTCTGACAATTAACAACAATAGGAGTAATCGGTTATGGCTCTCGCTACCCCACCAGTTGTCCGTTGTTTCCGGCCGTTACAATCAAATCTGCATGGTCTATCATTCTTTTTACGTTTATATCCTCTACTGGCCAGTTTAATCCCTGATTTCTTAAGGACCGCCGCCACTCCATTGTTTGAACAATTCCATAATTCATCCTCATACCCCCGTTCCTCTCGTCCTTGGAAGGATTTTTAGAAGAGATATTCAATCTGTAATCTCTGCCCTTCTTGATTTATGATAAAAATTATTTTTCCGGCGTGATACATCCTCTCTTTGATTGCCGGGCGGTTAACTATTTTTACGTTTGCTTAAGTTTTCTCTCATAAGTGCTGCTACTTGTAAGTTATCTTGGTCAGAAGTATTTTCCAAGTGCTTAATAATTAATTTTTGGCGTTCCTCAGGGTGGTTTTGACTTAATTTAGCTTTCGCTTCTATTTTTTCAATGTTTATTTTAAACGCCGCAATCCCTTTATTCATTCGATCTAAAAATTCAGAGTCTACTTTACTTAAATGATAGGGGCTATTCCGGCTTTCATATTTGTTCACCATATCATTTAACGAATCAAAGATGACTTCCTGATCCTCAATCAATTCCATTGTGCCATATATGTGGACAGCTACATAATTCCATGTAGGGACGGCTTTCATCGTCTCGTACCATGAAGGTGAAATATAACTGTGCGGCCCTTGAAAAACTACGAGAACCTGCTGATTTTTGATATCCTTCCATTGTTTGTTGGGACGGGAAAAATGTCCGTATAGCGCATGTTCACTTTTATTTAGTGTGAGTGGAAGATGAGTGGCATAAGGTGCCTGGTTATGCTGAGAAAATAAGATAGCAAAGCTGTGTTTTTCAATAAAATCATAAATGGCTTCTTCCTCATCCATTTTAAAATGTTTAGGTACGTACATAGCAGATCTTCTCCTTTGTCAAACTCGACTGTTGGCAGTTCATCATCGATATACATATTGTATAATGCAATCTGACATGCGAAAAGGTACAATTACCAAAAGATCATATAAACCATCTGAAGCTAACACCAGCTGCGTCCTTTCTGACGCAGACCAAGTACACTGATGATCATTACGAGATGAACTTTAACCCTATCGCTGCACCCAAAATCATTGCTATAAAAACAATCCTTTTCCAGTCTTTCGACTCACCATATACGATCATTCCCAATAAGGCCCCGCCTGATGCACCAATACCAGTCCAAATAGCGTAAGCTGTTCCCATAGATATTGTTTTCATGGCATATGCGAGCAAAAGGAAACTGGCTCCAAATCCCAGAATCAAGCATAAGAGTGACTGCCAATTACGATCCCGATGCAATGTATGAATCATGGCTACACCAAACATTTCAAATAATCCGGCTAAAACCAAAGATGCCCATGCCATTAAGAATCCACTCCTTTATGAACGTTGTCATGAGTCACTGATTTCAATCCGATGACCCCCGTCAATAAAACCAAAATTAAGATGATTTTAGCTGCCTTTAATGGTTCACCAAAAAATACAATATCCGATAAAACAGTCCCTGCAGTACCGAGTCCGACAAAAACGGCATATACCGTACCAACCGGAAGTTTTCTGCCAGCGTTAATCATCAAGTAAAAACTGACGATGATAGCAATCACTGTTCCCGTCCACGTCCAAAAGTCATCTGCATGTTTTAAACCAATGACCCACAATACTTCAAACAGAGCGGCAATCAACACTTTCACCCAGTTTATATTCATTTACGAACACCTCCCTTTTTATTAAGGTTTAAACGAAAAAAGCCCAGGAGATCTTGTTAAAGAATCTCCTGGGCTTTTATCCGTCCGTGGCACAGCACATGCTGTGAGTTTTCCCTTGGACCAGACCAGCAACATGGCTGCGGAACCCTAGAAAACTTTTTTATTCAGTTACCGATATTATTTCACATGTTTATACATTATGCAAGATGAAGGCAGCTCGTTTTCCTCGTTTAAGGTGGAAAACAAAAAAAATTTCTTAACTCCATGTTTGATCTTCTTCAAGTGTTTTGACCATGATAAAATCCGTTTGTTGTTCATCCCCCATATAAAAAGAGTGAGTCCCAGTCTGGACAAACCCCATTTCCTTATAAAAGGCAATGGCCCTTTCATTTTTCTCCCATACACCGAGCCATATTTTCTTTTTCCCGTATTCTTTTGCTAATTTCATTGCATGTTTTAACAGCCGTTTACCAAGCCCCAGCCTCTGAAAAGAGCTTTTTATATAAATTCTCTCAATTTCAAGAAACTCGTCTCCCATATGTTCAGATTGTGCATCATTCATATTCACCTTTACATATCCGGCAACTTCATCATGGTAATATACAAAATAGAATTCCGAAGAAAGGTTGGATAACTCCTTTCCCATTTGTTGTATGTTAAAGGCTCTTTCCAAATAGGTGTTCAGATGTTCTGGTGAATTTTGTTTCTCAAAGGTCTCCTGAAATGTTTCAAAACTGATTTTTTGGAGTTTCAGTACTTCACTGCATGTACACTTTTTTATACATATGGTCATTTGAAGGTACGCTCCTTTTGACAATCAATAATTTCTCTTGTTCCCCTTTTTTACAAATTCCCAATCCTTTTCAATATTTTTCCTTACTCTTTGAAGAAGATGGAGGATGGTTTCTGCTTCTGTGTCAGTAAATCCGGCTAGTGCAACTCGATTTGAATGATCATGTTCCCTTTTTATAAATGGATAAATCTTACGCCCTTTCTCTGTAGGAAAAAGTTTTTTGATTTTTTTGTTATGCGGATCATCTTTCTTTTCAATAAAACCATTTTTCTCAAGCTTTTTAATGGCACGAGAGACGGTAGTCCGGTCAACTTTAATCATATCAGCCAACTTTTCCTGAATGATCCCAGGGTTTTCACATATTCGGACAAAATACAAATATTGTCCTTTCGTCAAGTCATATTCTCTAAATTCGATATTGCTTATCGAATCCAAAGCCCTTGCTATCATGCCGATTTCACGAAGAATTTCTGTCATGATTTGACTCCTTACATACGTATTTTTGTTGCAAATGCAACAAAAGTGGTATATATTTAATGTATACTAATTATATTGTAATTGCAACATAAAAGTATTCCGACTTTTGCAAATAGAAATCCCTTATTTTAATAAAAAAAGGAAGTACTTAAAAAAATGACAAACTCCAACTCCGGCAAAATAAAATACGCTTTTTATGTCTTAGGAATTTTAATCTTAACCCTCGGCATTTCTTTTACTATACTTTCCGACCTGGGAACCTCACCCTTTGATGCACTGTTGGTAGGATTGTCCAAAAATGTGGGGCTAACAGTGGGAAGCTGGGAAATTATTATTGCTTTTCTGTTGATTTGCTGCAATTCATTATTAAAAAAACAAAGACCTGAAATGTTGGGGTTGTTAACAGCATTTATCGCGGGTGCAGGCATTGATACGTGGCTTTTTTTGTTGGACGATTGGGTTACACCGGAGCAGTGGTACAGCAAAGCGGTTTGTTTTGGAATCGGCTTAGGGGTCGTAGGACTTGGAACAGCCATCTATTTACATACAAATTTCGCTCCAATTCCGGTTGACCGATTAACCTTAATCATTCAAGAATTAATGCGTACGAGCATATTGTATTCAAGAACCTTCATATACTTTGTATTCTTAATAATGGCACTCATATTCAATGGTCCTATTGGAGTCGGAACTTTATTAACTGTTGCTTTAGGAGGACTCCTACTTAATTTCTTTATGCCTATCACTGAAAAACTATTAACTCCAATATTGGCACCCGCGAATCTATCAGCCAATTATGAAAAGGATCATGAGGCGGGGATGTAACCAGCCTTTGATTGGAACATTGAAGATGATTATTACAAATATAAAAACAACCTCACCCTAAAAAGGACAAGGTTGCGGTAGCAGCTTGCATGGACAAGCTGCTAAAATATATCTATTCCATAGTCAGGAACAAAGGTACATGAAGATTTCGTTTAAAAGAGACTTCACTTAGTATCATGGCCCTTTAAAAAAGATTTGGCAGCTTATTTTCTACTTATAGATGTTTTACTTTTGAAGCTTACCGGCTGATCATTGGTCCAGCTTGACCTCAATACCCATTTATTGGTATTTTTTATAAGTTTGGCAGACAAAAAAGTAGACCCTGCTTGAAGTTGTTTAGTGGTGATCTTTTTCTACACAGCAGGGCCTGCCACAAATGAATGCCTACCAAATTAACCAAAGGCAAAATATTTCATCATTAAATAAAAGTTATGGTTTTATCGCAAAGTTTTTAACGCTCCACTCCAGGCTATCGTGGGCAGCTGACGCCCATTTTTTTCCGTAATATCCGTTATACTCCATTCTTTTTTGTACAGATCTTGAATCATCCAGAATACCTCTTCCCTTGTTTCATCGTTCTTTTATCTCTCCTCCCGTAATAGTTTATAAATCTATTACAGTCGGAAAACGTCGAAACTCTAAAGTTAGTTTTATTCCGGCTATTTTTTAATTTTATATTCGGCTGTAACGTTTTCAAACCTGTCTCACTAATCCAACACCGGCAGCCATTATAATCATCGTCAGATTAGTCATCAGTGAAGCCATCATCACCGTCATTGTCCAGATAAATTGCCGGTGTTCATAAGAATAAATACAACAATCCTGCCCTTTTAATATCCACATATGCTAAAATCTACCACTCTGATTACGTATAGTAGTTTTAAGGTTGTAATAGCACTGAGAGTTTTACTTTCATACTGCTTGCATTCAATCCTTGGTGAATGGCCGGGACATAAACGTCAAAAATCCGTTTGGAAGACTGATTCTAATTGTTTTTCTTGGATTTTAGATGGCAGCATTCGCATGATGGAATTACGAATGTTTATGAGGAGGGGATGATCTAACTGTACTGCTTTTCCTATTCGCCATGACACATTGACTATCTTTTTCGTCTTTGATATTCGTACATTCTTAAATTCAACAAAAGCATCTTCCAGGTTTCTTTTATTCTTTAAAACTTGGCTGAGTATAATTGCATCTTCAATCGCTTGACCAGCTCCTTGTCCCATGTTGGGGGTAGTTGCATGAGCTGCATCCCCTATAAGCAGTATTTTATTGAAACTAAAGCGCTCTATAGGTTTTAAATCAATGATGTCGTTCCATATAAGGTCTTCGTCCCTTGACCATTTGATGATTTCTGATACAGGGGAATGATAATCACGAAATAGATGATACAAATCATCCGTTGTAAAAGCGGACATCGCTTTGCTTTGATAAGGGGCATTGACACAGGCAAACCAATATATTTGGTGATTTGTTAAAGGAACAATACCGAATCGCCCTTTTGCACCCCATGTTTCAGTAAATTCTCCTGATAAGAACTTTTCTTTAGGTACTTCTACAACAGCACGCCAGCATGTATAACCTGAATAACGTGGCTTTATGTGGGGAAAGCAGATTTTCCGTATAGTGGAATGGATGCCGTCTGCTGCTATCAGCGCATCCCCTATCATGTTACTCCCATCTTCCAGATACGCTGTAACTCCCTTTTCATTTTGATCGACATGGACGATTTTTCTTCCAAATTCCAGCGTACCAGGTTTAAGGTGTTGAGCGAGTACTTTTTGGAGATCTGCCCGATGGACAGTAAAATAAGCGACACCGTATTTCTCGTTAAGCCGTTCAATATCCATTTTACTGATCAGATTCCCTTTGTGATCAAGGAATTTTGTGCTTTTGATAAGATTGCATTTCATTTCTAAGTCATGAGTGATCCCCAAACGGGAAAGACCTTTCCAAGCGTTAGCACCCAGGCCGAGCCCTGCCCCAACCTCTTTTAATTCATTGACACGTTCAAGAACTTTAACATGATAGCCTTCTTTCTGTAATGCAATGGCTGTTGTTAATCCAGCTATCCCTCCTCCAGCTATAAGGAAGTCATGTTTCATTTTGAGTATCCTCCCTTTTACTTACAAATTTTCAATAAGTTAGCCACTAATCTTAAAACCACGTATTTTGTTCAGTATAGCTTGAAGTTACTTTACCATATCCTTCCTTTTGCTAGTGACACTGCCCCTTAAATGTGCATAAACGTACGTAGGTTGTATTAGGATAAACTGGTTCCTTCAATGTTTGAACAAGTCAAACACAACAAACACCCTATGAAAAATAGCAACGTTATCTTTTATAATCCCTCACTTTTTCTGAACAATGAGGTTCAGACCTATTGAGAAGCTTTGTATTCTTGGAGTCAAGCTTCTATTTCTGTTAAGAGGTTAATAATTTCATGATTGACCTGAACGGGCTTATCAAGGTTTGCAGCATGATGGGCATTTTTTATATAAACGAATTTAGACTGAGGAATACGTTGAGCCATCTCCCGTTGCTGTCTTTCTGTCATAGTATCATGGTCTCCTTGAAGTATTAAGGTGGGGCAATGTACTTTATGCAAATCTTCCCCGCTTTCCATCTTGGGTAACTGAATGCCATATGCGTACCCAGCGGTTTAATGGTATGGAGCTAACTGCTTCATGGATATATTGTTTGTTTTTGCTATTAAACTTAGAGAGCGTTCTTGCCTGAATGGCTGCCATTACTCCCATTGGTATTAAACAACTTGACCATAGATTGATAGGAACAAATACTCTCTCAAAACAATTGTATGAATTGGTAAAAGGTGTACCGATCAATATAAGTGATTTGACGAAGTCCGGGTACCTTATGGCAGTTTGCAGAGAGATATGCCCTCCCATGGATAAACCGCAAAGGTGCCTTGTTTTACATTTAAATGTGTTAAAATTGCAACCAAATCCTTGCTGAAATCCTCAGAGTCCACTTTCCCTTTAGGTAATGAAGATTGACCATGTCCACGTACATCCCAGGTAATGGTTGTATATCGTTTAGATAATTCATCAATCTGTGGTTCCCATTGTCGATGATCCCATGAAGCACCGTGTGTAAATACAATAACATCACCAGAACCTTTTACTTCATAATACAATTCAACATGATTTACTTTAAGTTTAGGCATTTCTTCACCTGCATTTCACTGGAATGAATTTAGGCGTCATAGGGTTTCGATATTAATATTTTCCAGAAGCCTTAGTCCTTTACCTGCTTGACCAGGAAGATTTATCCAATGACCCGGCTTGTCTATTTCAATGTTTTGCTGCCCGATTTCCACTATAGGGGCCTTTAGATCACTGCATTCATCCACAACTTAAAACAATGCATAAACTTGAGGTACCAGAATCCTCAGTTGATCTCCGTGCAGCCAGTTAACTTGGTAACTGTAATCAATTCGTAATCCAATTAACATGTCTATGTTCTTTTTACCTAAATCATTCGTGATATGATTATTTATGGTGCCGGAAACCAGGGAGGTCATTTGATGCAGAAACACGTAAATGTAGATCCTTCGGCAGTTACACATTCGGTTACCGCTGATGAAAGTACCGTTTCATATGGTGAATTTGATAAGCAGGTTATTTTGGAGCTTAATAAATGCTGAACCAACGAAAAAACACCGGTTGTCTAAAGGATCCGCAGGAATGGAAAAAGCTTATCCAGGAAAATGAGAAATTAAAAGAAGAAGTGGAAGTTCTAAGATTTGCTATACGGATTGAACGGGCAAAAATACGTTCCCTAAAGAAGATGTTAAAAGCAGAATATCGACTCTCGAAAATTTACAATTCGAATCTCTTGCTGGGTTTAGATATGGATGCTGATCAAACATTAATAAAGAAGGAATATAAAAAATTACTTAAAGCCCTTCACCCCGATCGAGGGGGTGATGAACGACTCTATAAAGTATTCAATGAACATTACAAAAAATTTAAGGGTTAGTCACCCTTATCGTAACCTGCAGTTCTAGTCATGTTTTTATAGCAGTTTAATTATACATAATTGGGCAGGTCCTCTACGTCAATACCAGACATACAGATCATCTTGATTTGAATAACTTTTGATTGCTTGAATAATTTACTTTACTTGCTATGGGAGTGTTTTAGGTGGAAACGGTATCAGTGAATTTGCCGGAATTCAAGAAGAAGTTATCAACGATAGAGCAATTGGCAATTAAAAATTTCTTGTTTAAATGGTAGGTGAACCGTCAGCAGGTTCAGATAAATTTCTGCCGGTTAAATACAATGAAGACGACTTTGCGAAAATGGAGGTAAAAATGGTGCCAGGTTCAATCAAGGGTGAAGAATACCTCAGATACGCAACAATCACAGAAGCTAATCAAATTGTACTAGAAATTTTAGATTCAAATGAAGGGTTAAAACATAAAATTGTTTTTCTGGATGAGCTTCTTATAAACGCTGGGACAAAAAAATTTTAATTACAGTAAAATCCGAACTTTAAATTTCATTTTTTTCTAGGAAAAATTAATTTAGTTCGGATTTTCTTGTTTCATGCTATGATCTTTTATAAATCATTTTTCCTTAAGGTTTTTTAGTTATGTCCCAACTTCTCTATTTTTTCTGCCTATTTAAAGACTTTTAAAGTTAAATTTTTATTCGTGGTTCGTGATGATTTCATCCAACCATGAATAAAAACAATCCTTAAGGAAATCAATATGATCTGCAAAAATTCCACCCCGTACCCCCGAATCATAAAAAGCGAAGTGCCAAGTAAGTACTAGAGCAGAACTGCTAAATTCACTCCTGCCCAATCTCATCGGAATGAGTAACCAAGGAAAATGAATTAAAATGGTAAAATAACCTTAATAATTTCAATAGAGCTCGGGTTTTCGATCTGCAACGCTTGGCAATTTCTTACGCACTCTTTCAATTCGTTCTTTATCAATCTCTGTTACAATTAAAGACTCTTCTTCTCCTGCACTTGCTAAAATAACGCCCATAGGATCAATGATCATGCTTCTACCGGAATAAATATTTCCAACTTGATCAGCCGCAATAACAAATACTGTATTTTCGATTGCCCGGGTACGCAGAATAGTTTGAAAGTGATCCTCTTTCATATCCCCTGCCACCCACGCTGCAGGGACAAAGATAAAATCACTACCGTTTATGGCTAATTTTCTACATATTTCCGGAAAGCGAATTTCATAACAAACCATTAAACTGACAGTGCCAAATTCAGTTTCTATAACTTCATTACTCTCTATTCCTGGAGTAATGGTATCTGATTCCATGTAATTAAAGGCATCGTACAAATGCGTTTTGCGATAAGCTTGCAACAACTTCCCCGAACGGTCCAAAAAGATCGTGGTATTATATGCTCGATGATTATCATTTAATGCCTTTTCGTAAATTCCACAAATAACATAAATTTGATGTCTTTTGGCTGTTTCGGACAATCCCGTGACAAACGTACCATCCAAAGGTTCTGCAACATCTGCTGGTCTTATATCTGAAGAAGGAGGAACAAAAGCCATATATATTTCAGGAAATAATATGAAATCTGCCCCTAAACCTTTTGCCTGCTTAATATATTGCTTTGCTTTTTCTAAGTTTTCCTGTTTATCCGTACTAGAATTTAGTTGAGCTACAGCAACTTTCATTTCAAAACCTCCCCCGTTAGCAACCTTTATTAAACTAATATAAAAAATACCCTCTTTTTTGAATAAGAAGGTATAAAAAATAAAGCCAAGTAGCTACATTCTATCTATTGGACAATAATCTAGGTCTTCCCCATAGCAGCTCTCTGTTATACAGCTTTACATAAATTCGTTAACTAGTTCTTGGAAAAACTCAGTCTCCAAGTTTAATTTCGTATGCGCCAAAGGTTTTTCGTTATATCCTTTAACCATGTCCTGATATGATGGGCGCTCTTCCTGATAGATGATCCCCGTTACAAGACTATTGTTTTCCATTAATGTGTTCATGGCCATGGTACGATCCGTGGGGTCATAACCGTCAATATCGCTTAATTTGATAAGGTTTTGTTTAAACCAATCATACGTATTTAGTTTATTATAGGTTACGCATGGGCTGAACACATTTACGATGGAAAAGCCTTTATGCTGAATCGCCGCTTCAATTGTTGCCGTCAAATCCTTAATATCTGAAGAAAAGCTTTGCGCTATAAATGTCGCCCCGCTAATTAATGCCGTTTCCATCGGAGACAGTGCCTTTTCAATGGATCCGTCCGGAGTGGAAGATGTAATAAAGCCATCATCAGACCTTGGTGATGTCTGTCCTTTTGTTAATCCATAGACCTGGTTATCCATCACTATATATGTCAGGTCCATATTCCGGCGCATGGCATGGATCGTATGACCAATCCCAATCGCAAATCCGTCTCCGTCCCCGCCGGCAGCGACAACAGTGAGATCCCGATTAGCCATCTTAATTCCCTGGGCGACAGGAAGCGCCCTTCCATGAACACCGTGGAATCCATAGGACCTGATATAACCCGATATGCGTCCGGAGCAGCCAATTCCGGAAACAAGGACCAGTTCTTCTGCGGTGAGCCCAATATTTGCCGCAGCACGCTGCATGGCAGCCTGGACCGAAAAGTCGCCGCAGCCGGGACACCAATTGGGCTTTACTCCATTTCTAAAGTCCTTAAATGTTGAGGTGCTCATGTTCCAACAACTCCTTGCTTCCTTCATAAATATGTTCTGCATAGAATGGGTCACCATCAAACTTTAATTGACTATGAATTTTATCGACTTGGCCCACGTTCATCTTGATCAGATGGGCCAACTGTCCGGTCGCATTGTTTTCCACAACTAATACTTTATTGGCTGATTCAATATAAGGTCTTAGCTGATCTGCCGGGAACGGGTGAATCAGCCGTACATGCACATGGTTCACTTTGACGCTTTCCTGCTCCAATTGTTCCATCGCTTCCTCAATGGCACCCCTCGTTGAGTTAAACCCCATCAATAAAAGATCAGGTTCTTCATGAGGGGCATGGACTGCGATCGGATTTGGAAATGTGTCAGCCAAGCGATCCAGTTTGCGCATTCTTTTTTCCATTTGTTTCTTCCGGTTCACCGCTGTTTCATTCGGCCGTCCCTCTTCATCATGCTCCAGCCCTGTCACATGGTGGATCCCATTTTTGGTTCCCGGAAGGACTCTCAATGAGACCCCGTCTTCAGTGAGCAGAAAACGTTTAAAATAGGTAGACTTATCTTCTTGTTCTCCAACGGTATCGATCAGTTTTCCCCGGCGAATCTGGACTCTATCCGGATCAAAAGGAGCTACGGTCTGCTTCGATAAGGAAAGCTGAAGATCAGACAGCAGAATGACCGGACACTGATATTCCTCCGCAATATTAAAGGCCTCAACTGTATCATAAAATGCTTCTTCTGCTGTACTCGGGGCGAGGACCACTTTGGGTATGTCCCCGTGAGTTCCATAAACCATCTGCATCAAATCCGACTGTTCTTGTTTGGTCGGCAGCCCTGTGGAAGGGCCTCCCCGCTGTGTATCCACGACAACTAGCGGTGTTTCTGTCATTCCGGCAAGTCCGATCGCTTCCATCATTAAAGATAATCCCGGACCGGCAGAGGCCGTCATCGAACGAACCCCCGCGTAGTTTGCTCCAATCGCCATCGTCACTGCCGCAATTTCATCCTCTGTTTGAATGACTGTTCCGCCAACCTTTGGCAACTTTTTGATCAAATATTCCATAATATCCGATGCAGGTGTGATGGGGTAGGCAGGCATAAGGCGAACCCCTGCAGCCAATGCTCCAATGGCAATGGCGTCATTTCCGATCATGAACATCCTTCTGATGCCATCGGGCTTTGGAAGGATGAAGGAGGAATTCTCGTCTCCGAGACTTTCTCTCATGTACGTATAGCCTTCCTGCATCACCTTCATATTTTTCTGAACCATCTCTTCGCCTTTTCTTCCAAAAATCTCTCGGACAACGCTTGTAAAGACGTCAACTTCAAGATTCATCACAGCACAAGTCGCTCCAATGGCCACCATATTTTTCATTAACGAAGTACCATGTGCAGAAGCAATATCCGTAAACGGAACGGAATACAGAGTGGCTTTTAAACTCTCCGGCTTTTCAGGACCGAATTTTGCATCCGCTATAATCAAACCTTCTTCAGTCAGTTCATAATGATTGACATCAATAGTTTCCTGATCAAAGGCAACGAGAATATCAACGTTGCTGGATACTGCGTTCACCTCTTCAGTACATACGCAAATTTTATTATTCGTATGGCCGCCTTTAATCCTTGAGGAGAAGTGGCGATATCCATATAAAAAGTATCCGAGTCTGTTTAGACCAACAGAAAAGATTTCTCCGGTGCTTTCAATCCCTTCTCCTTGCTGACCGCCGACTTTCCAGACGATTTGTGTTTTCATAGTAGATTCCTCTCTTTTTGGTAGCAGATTTCCTTTATTTATTGAGTCTCCTGTTGAATGGAATCCTGCCTAGACAGAGACCTGCTTCATGGTCCCAACCTCCATTCAATCTCCTCGCTAAGTTTACAATCAGAGATGTAATCAGAACGGAAACATCAGCAACACATTAACTGTTGCTTCCATCATTTATCAATTTTGCTAAATTCTTTTGTTACTTTCTCGAAAACGTTAGTACTATGTGGTGCCAGGACGCGAGTGTTCGGTTCAATATATGCTTTTGCATGACTAACCGCAGTAGTTGCATCACCAAAGCCGTTGACTATTAGCTTAATTTTTCCATCGTAGGTAATGATGTCCCCGGCAGCATAAATTCCTTCTATATTTGTTTCCATTTTAGAATTGACCACAATGGAGTTTTTTTCGATATTCAATCCCCAGTTTTTGATATGTCCCAAGGAGGAAATAAAACCGTAGTTAACTACTACCTCGTCAACTTCTAAAGAAAATTGCATACCTTCCTGTTCCAAAAGCAGTCCCTTCGCCTTATTGCCATCTCCTATAACTTCTTTTACAGCACAGGGAGCGAGTATATCAACAGTAGATTGATATAGCTGATTAGTACTGTGTTCATGAGCCCTAAATTTATCCCTTCGGTGAATAATCGTTACTTTTTCTGCCAATGGCTCTAACATAAGCGCCCAATCAACTGCTGAATCTCCACCTCCAAGAACTGCCACTTTCTTTTTTGAAAATGATGCTAAATCATCAATATAATAAGAAACGTTTCTTTCTTCATATTGGTCTGCGCCTTGGGCTTCTAATTTCCTCGGTTGAAAAGCCCCACATCCGGCAGTAATGATAATAGACTTACTTCTATGGACATTCCCCTGTTCAGCTTCAATATGAAAAGTGTCATCTGACAGCTTTTGGACATCCGCCACTGTCTCATTTAACACTATAGCCGGGTTGAATTGGAAAGCCTGTTCTTTTAAATTCTCAACTAATTCATTTGCCAATATTTTAGGAAAACCAGCTACATCGTATATATATTTTTCCGGATATAAAGCACTTAACTGTCCGCCTAATTGCGGTAAACTTTCAATGATTTTAACGGACATCTGTCTCATTCCGGCATAGAATGCCGTAAACAATCCAACTGGACCGGATCCGATAATCGTTACATCATACAACTTGTCATCATAACTTCCAGGCATTTTAATAGACCTCGCTTTCGGTTAATTCGCAAGATGAAATATTAGTAATAAAATTTTGTAATATATCAATAAGCAAAACAAGGGAATCAAGACTAACATATTCATTATCACCATGCTGTCCCTCCCCAGAAGGACCAAATTCCACAGCGGGGATTCCTTGTTTAGCAAAAAACCGAGAATCAGCTGTTCCGTCCTGACCAAATAATTTCGGCGTCTTACCATATGATAAACCCATTAAACGACTTAATTGCTGTACATAGTCATTATCTTTTAGAACTTTAACAGGCGGATAAATATTTAAAATCTTATACCGGCCCGGACCGACAATTTGTTCTACTTCCTTTAAAACATCTTCAGGATCCTGTTCAGGCAAAAATCTAATCTCTACTGTAATAGTACATCTATCAGGTACTGAATTGATCACATGACCGCCTCGAATTCGGGCCAAGTTAACTGAGTAATTCGGAAAAAATTCAGATCTGCTTTTCGTAAAGTGAGCATTTTTTATTTTTTCATATAAGTTCACAGCATTTATGATGGCGTTTTCTCCTAACCAAGGTCTGCTGCCGTGCGCTGCTTTTCCAAGAACTTCTATCTCTAATTGAATGACTCCTTTACACTCTATCCCGATATTCAAATCTGTAGGCTCAAGACAAATAACAAAATCCCCAGTGTAACCTTGTTCCGCAAAGTACGATGTTCCATAATGTCCTCCTGTTTCTTCATCCGGACAAAATTGAAACATTACTTTAATACCAAGATTCTTATTTTTTAACTCTTTTGCCAGTATCATCATGATTGCAACAGATCCCAGCATATCAAGCGCGCCTCTTCCATATAATCGATCACCTTCCACAAATGGGGCAAACTGTGGAGGATGTCCCTGGACTACATCAACATGCCCGTTCAAAACTAGAGTTTTATTCCCTTCGCCTATGGTCAGAACCACCATTTGATACTGGCTATTTATGAGAATTTCAGGCTGCAAGTCATGTGCCTGCAGCCAATCAAAAATAAAATCCATACATTGATTTACATTTTCTTGATTATATGTTTTAAATGAAATGAGCTTAGAAGTTAATATTTCAATTTCTTGTTTAATCAAATGATCACCACTTCACCTGGTTATTGTGAATCATTATTCAAACTGGCCAATTCTATTGTAGGTTTCTAGTTTATTTTTCTTTAACCAAATAGAATAAATATAGGCTAAAACATATACTGTTAATACATAAAAAGGAATTAGCTTTACGACAATACTATCTGACTCGGCAAGGAAAGTAATATTTTGAATCAATAACACAATAACGATCGCTTGGGTAATAGCACCGATCCCTGGAGCAACTATAGTTCTGAGATAATCACCGGGAGACTTGCGTCCGATTCGGTTAAAGTAACCTATAACAGCAAGAGAGACGCAGAATTGTACTGTCAAGATGGCTAATGTTGCAATAATGGCCATCCACGTTCCAAGCCCTAATAATGGTTCTGATCCAGCTAAAGCAAAAGCACCTACAATGAAAAACGCAATAAACAACTGGGCAGTGGAAGCAATGTAAGGCGATTGGTAAACAGGGTGTGTCTTTCCAAGTGCCTTAGGCAGGATCCCCTCCCGTCCAAATACATAGAAATACCTGGAAGCATTATTATGAAAAGCAAAAGCACAAGCAAAAAATGCTGTAACTGCAAAATAATCCATAAACGTTCTAAATACTGGACCTGCGTACGATTCGGCTAAAACAAAGAAGTAGGAGCTTGTATCCTGCGTAGCTATGAGATGTGCCTCCTTACCAAACCCTAATATAGACATAAAAGCTGAAAAAGTGTAAAAAACACCGAGAAGGATAACTGCAGTATACGTAGCTTTTGGAACACTCTTTTTCGGATCTACAGTCTCTTCACCATATATAGCCGTACCTTCAAAACCAATCCAGGACCAAAAAGCTAGAAAAAACCCCACACCCAGTGCAGGTGCAGCTGCTAACTCCATTGGATTGAATGCATAAAACTGAATTCCTTCGGCGCCGCCATTACCTAAAATTGCAAAATCTACAATTAATATGAGAAGCAACTCAATCATTAAAGCTAATCCAAGAATTTTTGCAGTTAAAGTAACTCTAAAATAAGAAATTGCAAATATGATAAATAAACCGCAAAAAGAATATGCATACCATGGAAGCTGTAATCCAAAGTGGTTTGCAAATAATTCGGTTGCAAAAAATCCTAAGCCTCCCAATATCGCGGCCTCAATTAATGCATAACAGAATAATGAGGCAAATCCCGCTGAAAGACCCAGCGATTTTCCTAAGCCCTGTGTAACAAAAGTATAAAAAGCTCCCGCTGCAGTTATCCTCTTTGCCATTTCAACATATCCAACTGAGAAAACGAGCAGGATTATTGTAGCCAATGCGTAGACAAGAGGAGTAGCCAGCCCCGCTCCGAAGGATATTGATAGTGGAATGTACCCGGGAACAACTACCATGGGTGCTGCACTGGCCAAAACCATTAGAACAATATGAAAGTAGCTGAGGGATCCTTTATACAATCTATTACTCTCAGTACTTTGAATATTATCCACCCTTACTTCCGCCACAGCAGTTTTAGCAGCATCTTTCATACGATCAAACCCTTTCAATATTTAAATTTACTATGGTTTACCTCTCGAATTCAGAATGTTCAGTCACATATAGATATAACATTCTTAAGATGCCGCTTCTATGGAGCGTATTCATTTATACGTTTACCTTCATCCCTCTATCTGTCAATTGATAAGCTGATTCAAATGCTGTTAGAACTTCATCCCTTGTCCACGGTACAGGTGATTGAGTAATAAAGAAATCCTCCATTGTCCTGTCAGCCAATGTTTTAATATCTTCTTCTTTAACACCCACATCCCGTAAAACAGGGATATCAATCTCGGCAATAATCCTTTTTATTGCCCTCACAGCCCTGGAACCATCTTTTGAACCGTCTTCTGCTTCACCGAGCGCGTCAGCAATGCGCTCCATCAATTCAGGGATATGCTTTCTCTCCCGTTCCATTGTCTCCGCTAAGACAAGTCCGACTGTAAGTCCATGCGGCAAGTGGTACATTCCACCAATGGCCTGTCCCAATGAATGCTCTGCTGTACAGTCAGATATATTCATAGCCAACCCTGCCATCAGGCTGGCACATGCCATATTGGACCTGGCATTCTTATCTTTCCCATTCTTAACAACTGCTGCTAGAGATTCTTTGGAAAGGCGGATTGCTTCTAAAGCAACTGCGTTTCCGATAGGTGTTCTCACCTTTGCCATAACTGCAGCAATCGCTTGTGCGACAGCATCAATTCCAGTATAGGCGGTGATTGATTTAGGGAGTCCGTATGTTAAAACAGGGTCAACGATGGCATATTGTGCTCTTATCAAAGGATTGGCGAGTCCTACCTTCACATTTGTCGTAGTATCCGTAATTACAGCTCCGCCTGAAACTTCAGACCCTGTACCGGCAGTCGTAGGCACTGTAATCAATGATATTTCAGGTTTAACATATTCTTTATCTGATTTAATAAACTCAGACAATTTCTGATTTTGAGTAATACTCAATCTCGCGGCCTTTGCAGAATCAATCACTGAACCTCCCCCGATAGCAATCACAACATCGGCATTCGACTTTTTCAATTCTTCAGCAATCTGCTCAACATTTGAGATCGTTGGTTCTCCTGGTTCCTTTTCGTACTTCACGACATTGAGCTTGCTAACCGCAGATTTAATTTCAGGAATAATTTCTTCAAGGCCCTTATCAATTACAAGAAACGCTTTTTTCAACCCGTCGGCTTCCATGATTTCCGCCAGCTGCTCAATTTTTCCTTCCCCGAAAATCACATGGACAGGCAAGTGATTCATAAAATCATCTATTTTTTCCATAGTTTCTTCATCCCTTCACTATTACTCATAGGCTATAAAAACTGTTTTCAATTCACTATAATGGTCCAAGGCAGCAAGGCCCAGTTCCCTTCCGATTCCTGACTGTTTAACGCCTCCGAAAGGCGCCTCCAAATGAACGGATGACACGGAATTAACAGAGAGTACACCTGTCTTTAATTCCCTGCTCATTCTAAATATACGTGAATTGTCATTTGTCCAAATTGATCCAGATAGGCCGAATGGCGTATCATTGGCTAAATTCAGAACCTCTTCCTCTTCATCAAAGGTTATAATAGATGCAACTGGACCAAATATTTCTTCTCTTGCGACTGCCATATCGTTTGTCACGTTTGTTAAAATGGCGGGTTCAAGGAAAAAGCCATTTTTGTTCGTATGTTCAGGTATTTTTCCCCCGTATAAGAGTTCTGCACCCTGTTCCATCCCTTTATCAACGTAGCTTAATGAAGTATGTCTTTGGTGGCTCGAAGCCAGAGGACCTAGTTCAGTATCTTTATTTTCAGGGTCACCAACTACTAGAGCTTTTGTATATTCAGTAAAGTAATCAACAAATGTATCATAGATATTTTTTTGAACAAATATCCGTGATCTTGCACAGCAGTTCTGTCCGGTATTTTCAAAAACTCCGCTTACTGAGGTGTACGCAGCTTTTTCAATATCTGCATCGTCAAAAACAATACTTGGAGATTTTCCACCTAATTCCAGGGATACATTTTTAATCGTATCAGCAGCTTTTTTCATAATTTGGGCGCCAACTTCTGTAGAACCTGTAAAACTTAACTTTTCTATTAAAGGATGTTCCGTCATCCGATCGCCCACAACAGAGCCCGGACCTGGTACAACATTTAAAACGCCTTCTGGAATGCCTACTTCTAAAGCCAATCTACCAAGCTCTAAAGCAGTTAGCGGAGTCAAGCTGGCTGGCTTCAATACAATGGTGTTACCGCAGGCTAATGCGGGGGCAATTTTCCACGATGCGATGGGCAATGGAAAGTTCCACGGAGTGATTAACCCAACCACCCCAATTGGCTCACGGAATGTCAGCAGCTGGCCATCTCCCTGTGTTGGAATTGTGTGACCCATGTGTTTATCGACGGCTCCGGCATAATAATAAAATGTTTCTGCTACTGATTGAACCTCCCCCAATGTATCTCTGATTGGTTTACCGACATTCTTTGTTTCTAGCATAGCCAGCCGATCAGCGTTACTTTCAATTGCTTCTGCCAATTTCCGAAGCAGCCGTGCTCTATCTCTAGGCTTTATCCCTTTCCACTTTGGAAAAGCTTTTGCAGCAGCTGAAACAGCCTTCTCAATCTCTTCAGGTCCAGCCTGAGGAACGGTTGCTATGATTTCCCCATTTGCCGGATTCAATATATTCAGTAATTCACCTGTACTGGACTTTCCCAGCTTGCCATCAATGATTAACTCATACATGATATCCACATCCATTTATTTTTATTTCAGCTCAAAATTTTTCCGCTGCTCATTTTTCCGGCTTCAGAAACAAAGTACTTAAAAAGGGGCATGTTGGTTTTATAATCTTCTTCAGGATGCCATTGAACTGCTATACAGCAAGGATGAGCCGGAAATTCAACGGCTTCTATCAGACCAAGCTCATCGACACCTGATATAATGAGCCCTTCTCCAAGCCTGTCTATTGCCTGATGATGACTGGAAGGGACGATTGTTTCCTTACCAAATATATCCATTAATCGTGTCTCTTCTTCAACATAAACCTTGTGATAATGGAATGCACTTTCCCTGCCTGCCCCTGTATGGGGCTTTTCAGTTCCGTAAACATCAGGAACGTGTTGAAGTAATGTGCCTCCTAGAGCCACATTCAAGAGCTGTAACCCTCGGCATATTCCAAGTATCGGTAAACTCTGGTCAAGAGCCGCTCTGATTAAAGCTAATTCAGTCTCGTCTCTTAATTTATCCGTTTGAACTGTTTCAGGGTGAGGTTCCTGACCGTATAATTCAGGAGTTACATCATTGCCGCCAATGACAATTAAACCGTCTAAAGAGTCCAGTATTTTATTGGGATCTTCTATGTATTTCTGGGAAGAAGGAACAATAACCGGACTCCCTCCCGCTTCAAAGACAGCATTCAAATACGTATTTGGCACCACCACAGATGACACTTCTGTCCATGTTGGTATCGCGGCAGGTATTCTGTAGCTAGTCAAACCTATTTTTGGCACGCGATCAACCCCCTTCACACTTTATAAGTGATTCATACTTCTATTAAAATCCCGTATCTTGATTGCTAATTGTAAAGGGAACCAAAGCTTCTCATTTGAAAGATCAATAGAAAGTATTTCTTCAATTCTTTTAAGCCTTTTATATATCGTATTTCTATGAGCGTATAATTCATTGGATATTTTCTTTATATTACCGGCATATTCCAAATAAATAGTCAGCGTTTCTAACAATAAAGAATCTTTCTCATCATCATGTTTGGCCAATTCATTTATTTTAGTTCGATAAGGATCTCTTAACTCCAAACCTTCACCAAGCTTACTAAGATACAAATAGTAGGAAATATCCTCTAACATATAAGTATTACTGTTTCGATATAAAGAAGATCCTATCTTTACGGCTTCACGAGCCTCTTTCATTGCTATTTCATAGTGTTCTATCTCAGTAATAGGTTCAGAGATTCCTATTGTAATTTTAAATCGATGGCTTTTTTCATAATTTTTTTGTAAGTGAACAAGCTCGTTTTTTAAGTTTTTTATAAAATAGGCATCTGGTGCGGGGCTTAAAATGCTGAATTCAACATCGTTATTTGCAAATAAAAACCTCGTTCCAAAAGTACCAATTACTTGATTTAAATCTTTATAAAATGTTTCTTTAAATTCCTCTGTTAAATCCTGCTCTGTTTCACTAATATGTCCAAGAATGATCACATGGCATGCTTTGGGGTTTAGATTGTATTTTCTTAGTGTATTGATTAAATTTGAATCAGTTAAACTTCCCCGTTCTAAATCATAAAAGAAGTTGTTAATTTCATTTCTTTTTTCAAAATGTTCTTCGAGAATCTTATTTTTTATAACAAGACCGGTATGATTGGCAACAACTTGTAAAATGGTTTGATCTTCAACTGAAAATGATTTTTCATTGCTAAAACACTGGATATTGCCCAAATAATCGTTCCCACTAAATATTCCAAGGGAAATTTTATATTTAAATAGGCGATAGACATGGTCTTCCAATTCTTTTTGCAAATTTTCATCAGTAATTTCTTTGCCTAAAATATCACTGCTGATTTTGATAATATTTTTTTGTGCAATCTTTAGTACATCTTCTGACTTAGGATTAAAGATACGAAAGGAACTTTTAATAATCGGCCTGCTTGTAAATAAACCATTTGATATTGTCGATACTGCTAACTGCGAATGCAAGACATCCCTGGCTAATTCTGTGATCAATTCTAAAGTGCGTGAAAGCGTGTAGTCTGAGGTACTATTAATAGATAATGTTGTCAACTTCTCAAGGACATATGCCTTTTTATTTACCATCTCATATAATTTGGCATTTTCTACTGCTCCAGCAACAAGCAGCCCAATTCTTTGTGCCATCTTTATATGATCTTGAATAAAATGATTTTTCTTTGAAGAGTAGATACTGATAACCCCAATAAGCTTATGTTGATTTGAAATAATAGGAACACACAACATAGACTCATAGTCATTTTCCCCCAACGATGGAGTGTATATAAACTTAGGATCTTCCCACAGTCTTTCCTTGATTAAATAGGGTTCTTGATTTAAAGCAACATTCCCTGTTACCCCTTCCCCTATTTCAAGTCTAAGTGTGTTTTTATAAGCATAGGCTATACTCTTCGTAGCTGCGGATAATACTACTTCCATTGTATCTTCTTCAAGTAAGTAGATAAAAGAGTCATCAGCATCAACAGCAGAGGCGGTAATTTCAACAATTCTTTCTAGAACATTATCAAGATTTAAGGAAGAGCCGACTGTCATAATAATATCTTCAAGAGCCTTTATTTCACTTTCTAATGCTGAACTTATTTGTTGCTGTTTATTGTGATTAAATAGTTCCTCTTTTGACATTACCAATCTTACTCTCCCCTTTACACTATACTCTTTCTAAATATCTCTTTTTCTCCCACTCGGTTACTGTTTTTCGGAATTTCTCAGATTCCCATTTTCTTGTATAAATAAATTGATTTAAAAACTCTTCGCTGAAATAAAGATGAGCTACTTCACTATTTTCCAATACCTCAATAGCCTTATCCAGTGTCAGAGGAATAGGTGTCAAACCTTCCTGTACATAGGCATCTCCATCTGTTCTATTCGGCAGATCAATTTCATTTTCAATTCCGTAAAGAGCGGAAGCCATAAAAGCTGCTAATGTCAAATATGGGTTTGCATCAGCTCCAGGAATTCTATTTTCAATTCGAATTGATTTTGAATCTGTACTAATCACCCTTAAAGCAGTTGTCCTATTATCTACTCCCCACGTTACGTTTACGCCTGTCCAAGAGCCTGTTACCAGTCTTGAATAAGAATTAATTGTAGGGCAATACATCGCAGTAAAATCCGGTAGTGTTTTAAGAAGACCGCCAATTACATTTTCCATTACGGAAGACATGCCTTGCTTTGACCTATCCCAGTACAAGTTTACATCCGGACTATCTATAGACATGATGCTTTGGTGGATATGCCCGCTTGATCCCGACATATTTTCATCGAATTTGGCCATAAATGATACAGTCAAACCATGCTTAGCTGCAATTTCTCTTATCGCTGTTTTATATAACATGACTTTATCAGCAGTATCTAGCGGGTCACTATGATTAACACTCATTTCAAATTGTCCTTCCCCTGCCTCATACATGAACGACTCTACAGCGATGCCATATTCCTTCAGATATTCAGTAATTTCATCGAAAACTATTTGAACTTCCGGAATTTCTACTAAACCGTAAGTGTTCATTAACGACGTAGCCGGAATTAGGTTACGATAATCTTTTTCCTTAATGGATTGATCTGTTTCTTTAAAAAGATAGAATTCTAGTTCATAACCAAAAGAAAATTGATATCCAAGTTTTTCGGAACGTTCTATCATCTTTTTAAGTACTGTTCTCGGAGCAACTTCTACTAACTCTCCGTTTATTTGATATAAGTCTCCAATCATCGTTGCTGTGTTTTGCCCCCAAGGTTTATACCTGAAAGTCTTTAAATCCGGCTTTATATACACATCAGGAAACCCATTCCCCCAACAAGAAAACAGACCATTATCAGAATAAATTTCATCTGTGATATCCCAGCCAAACAAAATATCACATAAAAAAGATCCTTTTTTTACTGCATTACTTATTAAATAATCTGAAGTTAGAAATTTTCCTTTATATCTGCCATCCATATCCGGGATTCCCAAACTAATCATTTTAACATTCCTAGAATTTATTTCTTCTTTAATTTGTGTGAGCAGCTCCTTATTATCAGAAACTTGAGGCTTTATATTTACAGACATTAGTACTCCTCCTTTTTACCTCCAATATAACCGCTTACATTTATGCTTTAATTTTTTATTCTACAATGTTTTTTTCAATAAAACCATCGAAATTCCAGTAACATTCGACAATTTTTATTGTTAAAAAAGTTAATTGTAGCTTTTAACAGAGATATTCATTTAAAAATAAGGTGAAAAAAAGAGGTGTAACTTACCAATTATACATTATAAGCCCACCTCCTTATTTGTAAAAATACTTAACTTGACTTTGAAGTTTTATTTACTGTTGGCAGATAACTCATAAGCCCCTGTCAATATGAACTCTTCCACTTCGAAGCTGTCATGGACACTGCCCATGTGTTCCTGTACTTGTTCAATTAATTCTTCTTCTGTCTCCGCCTTTGCAACAAAGGTGCAGCCATCTTCCAAACATTCATAAGCTTTCATTTTTCTCCCCCCTTATTAACCTACGTATTGTCAAAACTTTTATATTAAATAGGCTATAGAATGTCTTTATAGCGGGCTTTATAAGCAAAAAAATTGCCACCCCCTGAATTCTAAGGATAATTGAAGTTACTACACACCCAAAAACCTA